>CAKRFH010000068.1:0-17010 GCA_934320555.1 uncultured Roseburia sp. | reverse complement strand
TCTATTCCTTATGCCGATGAAAAACACGATACATCCTTTTCACCTGCCGGTTGCCTTAAGGATGTTCTGCCTATTCTAATTGTGCAGACAAATTCAAGACTAGTACTCAATAATCTCCAGATAACGTTTCAACGCATCCTGCCAGGTTGGCAGCGGAGTAAAGCCTGCTTCCACAAGCTTCTTCTTCTCAAGACGGCTGTTAAACGGTCTTGCCGCTTTCGACAGTCCATATTCCTCTGTCGTGACCGGGACAACTTTCGTTGTGTATCCGGCCTGTCTGAAGATTTCACAGGTAAAGTCGTACCAGGAAATATAGCCACCCTCGTTCGTTGCATGGTAGTAGCCATATTTTTCCGTCTCTAACATGTCTACTAACAGTCTTGCAAGGTCATAGGTATAAGTCGGGGTTCCGATCTGATCGTTGACCACGCGGACGGTGTCATATTTCTTGCCGACATTCAACATGGTTTTGATAAAGTTTTTACCGCTCACACCGAATACCCATGCGATACGCACGATAAAATACTTGTCGAGGTTGCCGGATACTGCCAGCTCACCCTCTAACTTTGTCTGTCCATATACATTTAACGGCTTGTAATCCTTGCAGTCCGGATCCCACGGTGCTGTTCCCTGTCCGTCAAAAACGTAATCGGTAGAAATGTACACCATTTTACAATCCAGCTCTTTACAGATAAGGGCGATATTCTCCGTTCCTGTTGCATTGATGGCACGCACCTTCGCAACATTCTCATCGTCCTCAGCCATATCTACTGCCGTCCATGCAGCGCAGTGGACAACCACGTCCGGCTGTACTTTGCGGATGGTCTCTGTGACAGCTTCCTTATCTGTAATATCCATCTGGATATACGGCATGGTGGTCACCGGGGTGCCATCCATCGCGCCGGAATATTCCGGTGCGATGTCGCTTCCGATTCCTTCGTAACCACGTCCGTTTAATTCATTCATTACATCATGGCCTAACTGACCACAAACTCCGGTTACAAATATTTTCATAGGTTTTTGCTTCCTCCTAGCGGTTTCCATACATCTCTTCGTAATAATTCTGATATTCTCCGGAGATGATCGTCTCCCACCACTCACGGTTCTCTAAGTACCATTTGATGGTCTTAACGATACCGTCTTCGAACTTGGTCTTAGGCAGCCAGCCTAACTCACCATGGATCTTTGCAGGATCGATCGCATAGCGCATATCGTGTCCCTTTCTGTCTCCTACGTGTGTAATAAGGCTTTCCGGTTTTCCTAACTCTTTTAAGATAATCTTTACGATATCCATGTTGTTCTTCTCGTTGTGTCCGCCTACGTTGTAAACTTCTCCGTCGCGTCCGTTGTGGATGATCTCATCGATTGCTTCGCAGTGATCTTCTACATATAACCAGTCACGGACATTTAATCCCTCTCCGTATACCGGGATTGGCTTGTCAGCTAATGCATTTGCGATTACAAGCGGAATCAGCTTCTCCGGGAACTGATAAGGGCCGTAGTTATTTGAGCAACGGCTGATCGTAACAGGAAGTCCGTAAGTTCTGTGGTAAGCAAGAACTAACAGGTCAGATCCTGCCTTAGAGGAGCTGTATGGGCTGCTTGTGTGGAGTGGGGTCTCCTCTGTGAAGAATAAGTCCGGTCTGTCTAATGGCAGATCTCCGTATACTTCGTCTGTGGAAACCTGATGATAACGCTCGATGCCGTATTTGCGGCAGGCATCCATCATAACAGCAGTTCCTTTGATGTTGGTATCTAAGAATACTTCCGGGTTCTCGATGGAACGGTCTACGTGGGACTCTGCTGCGAAGTTGACAACGATATCCGGATGCTCTTCCTCAAATAACTGATAGATTGCTTCTCTGTCGCAGATGCTGATCTTGCAGAAACGGAAATTCGGATTCTCTAATGCTTCTTTTAAGGTAGAGATGTTTCCGGCGTAGGTTAAGCAGTCTACGCAGACGATGCGGTATTCCGGATATTTATTTAACATATGGTATACGAAGTTTCCTCCGATGAAACCGGCTCCACCGGTTACGATGATTGTTTTTTTCATTTTCTTATTTCTCCTTTAATTTGATTCTTAGGGACGCGAAACTCGAACGGTAGGCTGTGCTGGAGTTGGAAGCTGGGGCAGAAATACGAAAGACACGCTCCCGCTATGCGTCGCTCGCAGCGGTACTAAGCTTCCAGACGCGCAATGGCATATATTGGCAAGCCACTAATGCCACTGCGCGCCTGAAAGCTAAGGACCGGCGGCTCCTCAATGTCTTTCTTAATTTCTGCCCCAGCTTCCAACTCCCTCTATAGGTTATAGAACGAGTTTCGCTGGTTACTGAGGCAATCTGAATAAAACTATCTTATATATAATTTAGAAATATTTTCATTCAAAAAACTTAGCTTTGTGTTATTTTTACTGATTAGTGAAGGACATCCAGATATTTTCCATCTAAGACATCTTTCAGGTACTGGCCATACTGGTTCTTCTTGAGTTCTTCGTAGACTTCGAGGACTTCTTCCTTGGAAATCCAGCCGTTTAAGTAGGCGATCTCCTCTAAGCAGGCGATTTTGCGGTGCTGGTGTTTCTCGACGGTCATGACGAAGTTGGTTGCCTCTACTAAGGACTCGTGTGTTCCGGTGTCTAACCAGGTGAAGCCCTGTCCTAAGAGCTCTACGTTTAAGTCACCTTTCTCTAAGTAGATGCGGTTTAAGTCTGTGATCTCAAGCTCTCCTCTGGCGGATGGCTTTAAGTTTTTCGCATATTCTACAACACGGTTATCGTAGAAGTATAAACCTGTTACGCAATAGTTAGACTTTGGCTGTGCTGGCTTCTCCTCAATGGAAACAGCATGTCCGTCTTTGTCAAATTCTACAATACCAAAACGTTCCGGATCATCTACATAGTAACCGAATACGGTTGCGCCTTTTCCGGACTCTGCATTCTCTACAGCAGACTGTAAGCGTTTCTTTAAGCCGTGTCCTGCAAAAATGTTATCTCCGAGTACCATCGCTACGGTATCATTTCCAATAAAATCCGCTCCGATGATAAATGCCTGTGCAAGTCCATCCGGTGACGGCTGGATGGCATAAGTCAAGTTCACTCCAAACTGATGTCCATCCCCTAATAAAGCCTCAAATCGTGGGGTATCCTGTGGTGTGGAAATGATAAGGATGTCTCTGATTCCGGCATTCATCAGAACAGACAGCGGATAATAAATCATCGGCTTGTCATAAATCGGAAGCAGCTGTTTGGATGTTACCTTTGTGAGTGGATACAGACGTGTACCGGATCCACCTGCTAAAATAATTCCCTTCATTTAGTTTCTCCTTTTCTTCGTAATTCGTCCCGTATACAAAGAGATCATCCGTGACCTGTCTGTACGGGCTCTGCTATCCTGTACTTTATTTTGTGCATTTCTTATCAAGTTAGCCCTATTATAAAAGGTGCCCTAAGGGCACCTTCAAGTGTTTTTTATAAAAAATTTTTAAATTTCGTAATTCTTAAGAATTGAAGCTGTCACATTAGGAAAGAAGTGCTTTATCACTCGCAAACTCCTGACCACTGACCTTCTCAAACTGACGGAGCAGATCCTCCACGGTAAGTTTCTTCTTCTCTTCCCCGGAAATATTTAAGATCACTTTTCCCTCATGCATCATGATCAGACGGTTGCCATGCGTGATCGCATCCTTCATATTATGCGTGACCATCATGGCGGTCAGGTGATTATCCGCAATGATTTTATCTGAAATCTCCAGTACCTTCGCTGCAGTCTTTGGATCCAGTGCTGCTGTATGCTCATCTAATAACAGAAGCTTCGGTTTCTGAATGGAAGCCATCAGCAGAGTGATCGCCTGTCGCTGTCCACCTGAGAGCAGTCCGACTTTGCTGGTCAGACGGTCTTCTAATCCAAGGTCTAATGTCTTTAACATCTCGCGGTAAGTATCCCGCTCTGCCTTGGTAATCCCCCAGCTTAATCCTCTTTTTCTTCCACGTCTGGCTGCAATCGCCATATTTTCCTCAATAGACATCGTAGTCGCTGTTCCCGTCATCGGATCCTGGAACACACGTCCCAAATACTTGGCGCGCTTATACTCTGACAATTTCGTCACATCATCTCCACCGATATAAATCCTGCCGGAATCCACCGGCCAGACACCGGCCACCGCATTTAAAGTTGTGGACTTTCCGGCTCCGTTACCACCGATCACCGTAACAAAATCGCCGTCCTCCAAAGTAAGATCTACCCCATTTAACGCAACTTTTTCATTTATCGTTCCCGCATTAAACGTCTTGCAGATATGATCAATTCTTAACATTTCAGACATTATTTTCTCGCCCCTTTCTTGCCATGCTTTCCTTTCAGGTATGGAATGGAAAGGAAAATTGCCACTACGATTGCAGAGAATAACTTCAAGTCATCGGAAGGGAACTTCAGCCAGAGTACTACGCTTAATACCAGGTAATAAAGGATTGCGCCTCCGATCACTGCAAACAGCGTGTATGCAAATGCAATCTTCTTTCCCGCGCAGAGCTTTCCAAATAAAACATCACCGATAATAACCGCAGCCAGTCCGATTACGATCGCACCACGGCCCATATTGACATCTGCTGCTCCCTGATACTGTGCATAAAGTCCTCCGGAAAGTCCGACCAGACCATTGGAGATCATCAGTGCAAGCACCGTATGAAAATCTGTGTTAATTCCCTGTGCCCTTGCCATCTGTCTGTTACATCCGGTCGCACGGATCGCATGTCCCTGCTCCGTTCCAAAATACCAGTAAAGAACCGCTACGATCACAACGCAGAAGCAAATACAGGTTGCAAACATGCGCGCTTTTGTTGCCGGTGACTCTGAAATATAACGAAGCGATACCACAAGACTGTATTTGTCAACGCTGACAGCCTGATTGGAACTTCCCAAAATATTCAGGTTGATCGAGTAAAGCGAGATCTGTGTCAGAATACTGGCAAGAATGCCCGGAATTCCAAGCGCTGTATGCAGCATTCCTGTCACAAAGCCTGCTGCCATGCCTGCTAAAAATGCAAACACCAGTGCCAGCCATGGATTCATTCCCGCACGGATCAGCATAACCGCTACCGCACCTCCGGTTGCCATGGAACCGTCCACTGTCAGATCGGCAAAATCAAGCAGCTTATAGGTAATATAAACTCCCAGTGCAAGTATTCCCCAGATCAGTCCCTGTGCACATGCTCCCGGCAGGGAACGAACCAATGCCAAAGGACTTAGGGAAGCAAAATAACTTGTCAACATAATTGTCATAATGAAAACTCTCCCTGTTCTTAATCTTTTTGTATTCTTGTAAACAATAGAATGCCTGCGATTCCATAAAACGGGAACCGCAGGCACATTATAACACAATACTTAATTTATTTAAAGCTTTAATCCATTAAATTCGTGTCATTATTTTTACTTTTTATCGGAATCCTCTTTGCCGGATAACTGACATGCTTACTCTGTCTCAATTGCAACGTAATCATCCGGAACTGTGATTCCAAGCTGTGCACAGATATCTGCATTGTATTCTTTGGTTACCTGCGGTGCTGTCTCAATATCCATCGTTGTGATATCCGCACCATTTACAAGAATGTCATATGCCATCTGTCCTGCTTTGTATCCGATATCATAATAACTGATGGAAAGCGTTGCCACGCCACAGCCGGAGCAGATACCTTCCTCACCTGCAATAACCGGAATACCTGCCGGAAGCGTGATATTATTAATTGTCTCTGTATTATTTGCCATGGTATTATCTGTCGGAATATAAATCACGTCAACCTCAGAAACTGCGTTCTGTACAACAGAAGTGATATCGTTGGAGTCAGATGCTGTATACTCTTTGTAAGCAATACCATCTGCATCCAATGCCTCTTCGATCTTTGTTGCCTGATATTTGGAGTTCGGCTCTGCGGAACAATAGAGAATACCTACTGTCTTCGCATCCGGGAACAGCTCTTTGATCATAGCTTCCTGTTCCTCTAACGGAGCAAGGTCTGAGGTTCCGGAAATATTTCTTCCGGTAGAACCTGTCCAGTCATCAATCTCAAGTGCTGTTGCATAATCCGTAACAGAAGTTCCGAGAATCGGGATCGTGCTTGTTGCAGCTGCTGCACACTGTAATGCAGTAGTTGCGTTTGCAAGGATCAGATCATAATCTGATGCCACGAAGTTATTGGCAATTGTTGCACAGTTTGCCTGCTCGCCCTGGGCATTCTGAAGATCAAATGTCACATTGTCTGCTCCGAGCAGTTCCGTCAGTGCATCCTCAAATCCCTGGGTTGCAGCGTCTAACGCCGGATGCTCTAACTGCTGTAAAATACCGATGGTATATTTCTGCCCGTCTGTAGTACCTGCCTCAGCAGTCTGCTCGGTTGCCGGTGCATTATTCGTGTCCGTACCTGCTGCCGCACCTGTATTGTCGGAAGCTGCCTCACTTCCGCATGCTGTCATAGAGAGTGCCATTGCGCCTGCCATGACAAGTGAGAAAAATCTGTTCATCTTTTTCATAATAGTCTCCTTATCTGAATCTCTTTTGATTCAACGCGTCGAAGCGTTAATGCTTTAACGGCTATATTATAGGCGCAAAAGTCGGATCCGTCAACATTTTTTTAACACTTCCGCGCAATAAAAATACCTGCATCTTTCGTGATATGGAAACCATTCTCTGTCTTTTTCCTGACATAAGTCCGAAATTCTTTATAACGATCCACGATGTAGCGGTTCTGATTGCCGTGGCAGGAAAGGATGTAGGCAATCAGGCTTTCCGGACTCGTTACATCTAAGGCATCCTCATACTGACACCATTGAATATCCATGAAATACTGTTTCAGAAGGCCGGCACCATTTTCTTTTCCGAATACTTCGTAAAGCCTGTCTGCGGACAGGACAATCCGGTCATCGAATTCCTGCACCAGTTCACTGATCTCTTTCATATGGGCCGCTCCGTAAGTACTGCTGATAAAAATACCGCCCGGTTTTAAAACACGGAGCACCTCACTGCATACCTTCTGCAGATCTTCACAGTAAAAGAGAACATGATCCGCGATCACAAGATTAAAAGAATGATCTGGCGCATTGATATGGTGGGCATCCATCACTTCCAGATGAAATCTGTGGTCACGTCCAAGTCCCGTTCTTCTGGCATCCCGGATAATTCCATCCGAGATATCCGACAATGTGATGGATATATTCTCCGGAATCCTGCTTTCATTTTTTCTCCAGAGAGAAGCATCCCCGCATCCAAGTTCCAAAATATTTTTCCCGGAATCAATCTTGCATTGTTCATAAATCCACTCAAACCATCCCTGCTTATTCTCTGAGAATTCACTGTGCAGGGAAATACGGGCTGAAATATTAGACACATTCAGATACTGATTTTTCAACTTCTGCTCCAGCTCATTTGTATTGACTAACTGAAGCATCTGACTCCAGTCGACAGATTCCCCCGCATCCACTGCGCGTCCCGCATCCTGCAGAGCCCGGCGCATCAGTTCCAACTGTCCCATTCGCTCTTCGATCAATCCGAGCTGCATATGAAGGGATTCTGAGAGAAAGTGCTGGTCTGTGTTGCGGAGTGTCATCTCCTTGATCTCATCCAAAGAGAAACCCAGATATTTCAAAAACAGAATCTGCTGTAGTCTTGCAAAATCGGAGTCCGTATAAAAGCGGGCTCCACTTTCATTTACATAAGATGGTTTTAATATATTGTGTTCGTCGTAATAGCGAATTGTTTTCTTGGTGATATGTGCCATGGTGGCGAATTCACCGGAGGAGTAGTAGCCTGGTAGTTTCATGTTATATTATCTGTCCTCTTCATAATTCTTTTCCATCTGAAGCTCCGGAAAATCAAATCTGCCAGCTTACAGCCCTTATTCTTCCCCAGGCATCCAGCCTGTTCCCGTATAGGTCACCAGCATTCCGGCTTCATTTTCAAACAAGATCTCCTTCGAATCAAAATACTCCCGATTCTGCTGATACATCTCTGAATCCTTCAACACCACAAGATATTTCACTTCTTCGTTGTTCAGCTGATAAGTCATGGACACGAAATCCGCCGGATTCAGATTTTCCAGCCAGCCAAGTGGTTGCTGATTCACATAGATCTGATAATAATAACGCCCCATATACTGGGTTCCCGGATCGTAAATCAGCGCCGGACTGCCATCCAATTCATATGCCTTTTCAAAAAGCTCCTGCTGCTGTGCGGTCAGATGCTCCTGTTGTCCGAAAACAGCAAGCCACCCATTCTCCGGCATCACATAGATCACAGCACCTTCATTCTCCATCTCCACGCCATAATGTGCAAAAACCGTATCCTTATAATCTTCATACATTGGATCCCCCTTTAAAAGCAGGAACTTCTGTACTCCATTATTCTGGAGATTATTCATCACCCCATACAGGGAATCGTATCTCAGATCATAAATCTGCTGCTCCTCGTACTGCGGCATAATTGCCCGATACCAGTCATACTGCATGGATGTGTACATAGAATGAACCATTGGAATATCATTCGGCCCATAGTTTTCCAGAATATATCCGTAAATCTGCATCTCCTCATCCGTCAGGATCGACTTGTGCACTCCCTGCATGGCTGCAAGATTGTTGCTGTATAACGGGCAAAGTGATACTGCACGCTGACCATCATCCAGATACAGCCGTTTGTCCAGCTTATAAAGCCGGTCGTTTACTCCCGCAAGCGAAATCACAACCACAACCGCAAGAAATCCGGCATAAGATGCCATTTCCAGATACCGTTTCTCTTCTCCCATCAGATAAACAGCCTGTCCGGTCATAAGCCAGGCAAGAAGCCACAGCACGTAATACGGTTTGTAATAATAATAGCTTACCATGCCGCCATTCACAAATAAAATCAGCCAGCCAACCATCACCGTTCCTGCTACTGCGATCATACGGACGAAGATCCAGTTTTCTTTTTTCTTTTTCCAGAGCAGCCCAAGCAGGCAGAAAAAGACCGGGATAAAGAACAGGAAATCCATGTATGGTTCCCGGTATGCCAGGCCTTCCACACCTGTCAGTGCCTCCACCAGACCATCCATGGAATGTCCGATCCGCTGTCCCGCAACGAGGGCTCCGACTGCTATCACAACGACCACGATCACCGTAAGTGTTATCACATGTTTCCGTGGCATTTTCTTCAGATTCTCTTTTAACCAGAGGATCATCTCCGGCACAAACATTGGTCCAACCACCACTAACAGAATCGGATAGGTGCATGCCAGCCCGAACAGCCCGAGTGCCAGCATCAGTACCCCACTGAGGTGAGAAATCTCCTCTCTTTCCAGAAGGAGTGCTGCATAAATCAAAAACATGGTCATGACAATACCGTCCCGCCAATGAAAAAAAGAGCCATAGCACAAATTATGGAGCTGATATCCACAGAAATATAAAATGGTCAGGATTGCATTACACCATTTCATCCTGCCTCTGTTGATTTTCGTCATCAGCAGATAGAACATTGCCACACTTAACAGATGCATAAAAATATCCGATAAAATCATCGCCCTGTAATAGCTTAATTTCATCAGAAATGGCTGAAATGCCAGAATAAATACTTCGTTGATCAATGTGGAAATAAACTCACCGGAGATCCTGCCGGACTCGATCATTCCATTTGCAAACATCATATATCTTGCCGGATCCACGTCCCCATAATTAAGATCTAACTTCCATCCGAAGCAGATCACAGATACCACAACAACCGGGATCATCACAACAATAAGTGAAATCCCATCCAGCGCACTGCACTGACATTTTCTCACACCTTTTCCTCGGAACACATGCAGCCACACTGCGATATCGAGAAGCAGGGTAATGCCAAAAATGGACCATAAATCCACGCGGATCTTTGTAAAAGTGCATACCACTGTCCCCATTCCAGTCAGAATAATGAGGAGAATCGTGCCAATGATCAGCGTTTCGAATAAATCTTTTTCTTTTTTCTGTGGACGTTTCGTGATCCCGATATAATAGAGAATCAACGCCAGTCCGTATAGTATTGTTTTTATCATTTTTGTATTTCCTTTTATTCTTCCTTTTCCTGTAGTATGTCCTCAATGTTTGTTGTCTTTTCCATATTTTTCTGCCTACCTGTGTATTTTTTACGCTCCAATAATCAGCACTTTTTTTCCTTCAAATGCAAATCCATATTCTCTGATACATTCCTCTTTCATCCCATGCTGTTGCAGTTCTTCCCGGTATCTTCTGTCTTTGATCTGCTGTAATGCTGCCTGTGCAGTCTCCTCAAGCCCTTTTTCTTTTCTCGGACTCAAAACCTTAAATTCAAGAATCACTGCAACATCCCGCGTCCTGTCCTTCGGCTCTAAAACAACATCATATCTGCCAAAGCCACTTTCCCGGTTTGATTTCAGATCATATCTATCCTGTGTATCTACGAGCAATCCCAGTACAAAACCATGATAAAATCTTTCCGGTTCCGCACCGGAAGCCCTGTTTCCGGTATCAAAGAAGCTAAACGTCTGCATTGCCACACGATTCATATATTCGTTCATTGCATCTGTATCACCAAGAAACATTGCTTTCACAAAATCATTATAATCCGGCTCAACACATTCAAACCAGTCATGGATCATCCTCCGAAACATGAATTTTACTTCCAGATTGGTTAGTGCAAGCTGATATTTAGGAAAAGTTCCTTCTGTTATTTCCTCATATTTTTCATAAGAACACACCTTTAAATATCCGCTTGCCAGCAACAGGCTCCAGACCGCTTTCTCATTTCCATTTAATTGACTGTATACAATCTGTTCATCAATTTCTGACCAGATACACTCTCCCTGAAGCAGCCTCTCAAACTTCTCCTTAATCGTTCGATTTCCCTCACGGATCAGCTTACCAACCAGGCTGTTGGCACTTGTATTTGCCCAGTAGGTCTTATATGACTTAGAATCCAGATAGTTTAAAATGGACCATGGATTATAAATATCTTTCTGCGTTCCAAAAATAAATCCGTCATACCATCTCTTCACTTCTTCTTTCTGATCTTCCATTCCGAATTGCTCTAAAGCGCCAAATACCTCTTCCTCTGTAAAACCAAATATTGACGCATATTCCTCTGATGTCGTTGTAACAACTTTCAGATTATTCAGATCTGAAAAAATGGACTCCTTGCTCACACGTGTAATTCCAGTCATAAGCCCCCGCTCCAATGCAGGGTTCGTCTTAAATGCAGAGTTAAACAAACTTCTTGTAAATACCGTCAGCTCCTCCCAATATCCGTCCATATATGCTTCCTGCATCGGTGTATCATACTCATCCAGCAGAATAATCACTTTTTTCCCATAATATCTATACAGAAAATCGGACAGCTGGTATAGAGAAGAGGTTGCGTCCGTTTCCTTTATCTCTTCCGCAAGCATCCTGTCATAATAAGCTCTGTCAGCATCTGTCAGCTTGTTGCTTTCCCTGATATAAGCAAACTGTATATACACATTTCGCAGAATCTCACACATTTTCTGCTTTGTTTTTTCATAACTGTTTTCTTTTATTCTTGCGAATGACAAACTGATCACCGGATACGTTCCCTGCAGATTTCTGTATTTTTCCTCTTCCCAGATATTCAGTTTTTCAAACAGGTCCGAACGGTTCGCATATTTTCTGGAAAAAAACTGTTCCGCCATGCTCATCGTCAGCGTTTTGCCAAAACGTCTCGGTCTTGTAATCAGGGTTACACTGTCTCCGCTGTCCCACCATTCTTTCAGGAAAGATGTTTTATCTATATAAAAATAATTGTTTTCCATTATAGTTGCAAAATCCTGTATTCCTATTGCAATATTGGCTGCCATGTGCGAAACCCCTCCTGTTCCTTATTTTATCTTCCACAGCACTTCTTATATTTTTTTCCACTTCCGCACGGACACGGATCATTTCTCCCAGCCAAACACTGTCTGGATCACTTCATGTAAATCGGCAAAGCTGATTTGCTTTTCCAGGCTTCATTGCATTCGTGATACATCCAACTTTAGCTTTATTCCTATCTTGTTCTCTTTTAAGATTACACATTGGCAGCTCTGCTGCTTTCTGTACGTAGCACTCTGCTAGTTCCCACAATTCCGGATATACGACAGATGCTGCATCTAGTAATAAATTTTCCAAATTTCCTTTCTTGTCAATTCTTGTATCTATCGATTATTGTAGAATTAGTCGGACGCACATTGCTTATAAACTTTTCCATTGTAGAATCAAATGACATTATGTATGATTGTGTATTTACTAAAACGGTCTCGCCTTCTTTTATAGGTCTAACATATGCTAGGCATCCCGCGCACATCATATCAAAAATATCATTCTTCTTAAGTTTTTGAGCTCTATCAAACCAAGCAGAAAACATTACTTCTTTTAAATATTCAACTTGGTACTTATTATATCCATGCTTCAAAAACATCTTAGAAATAGTATTTTTTGCTTCATTCAAAAACACCGTGTTTGTTTGAAGGAGGGTCACTATCCCTGGCATCGTTCCATTCATCCCATCAAAACCTTTATCAATAGTCTCATTGTATGCTGCTTGCAAAGAACTACTGATGTCAGATTCATTCTCTATGCAAGCAATGCATCCAGCCAGTGTTAAATCTATCATTTTGCATGCGTCATTTAAGACATCAATATATTTTGCTTTTAAAAGATTTTGGTCCTTTCCTTGCCTATATCCGTCATAAAGAATGTCACAAAAATCATCTGTCAATTTGTCTCTGGTTGTTCGAAATTCTTGCCTACCAAGAAAATCCCATATACCTTCTTTTTGCGAATCTGAAAATCTACCAAGTTCCCTTAGCCTATACTCCAAATACAGATTCTTTGTTATTTCATAGAAAAGATAAGTAAATCTGCTTTCGACTCCTATCTTTTCATCTAACAATTTATAGGCATATTTCTTTATGTCTTCATCTCCCAAATGATACACGCAAGTTATCTCGTCATCACTTACACAGTAATCTGGAATATTGTTAAACAATGGCAAGCCTTTATCTCGCCTATAATTTAATATTTTTCTAAGTCTTGCCGGATCATCTCTATAGTGAACCATGATTTCGATAAAGACAGATGTTGGTAAACTTTTTTCTTTGATTGTATCCAAAAAATTTCTTAACGCTTCCTCGTTGACATGAGTTGACTCAATCAACCCAATATTTTTCCTTCCTATGTATGAATAAAATGCGTTGGCATCCAAAAATAACATTTTCAATCTCCTTAGACTTCTTTTTTTACATAATGAAGTTCTATATCATACCCCAGTACCTCCATCATCTGCACAAAGGTATTATTCACCACGCCATTAGGCTTCTTAATCACACGGTTCACATATGACTTTGTGGTCTGAATATCCTCGGCAATCTGTGCCTGGGTTGTTCCATTCTCTATGCATTTTACCTTTACATCAACTTCGATATTGTTCTTAACCATAATAAATCCTCAAATATTAAGTTTCACAAAATGGATAACTTATTGTATCATGAATACTCGTAAATCTCAATCAAAAAGAAGGGGAAAAAGGCACTCACATCACTGCAAGTGCCCATTATTATTTACCATATTAAAATACTCTTATTTCTTTTGCTAAACTAAAAGGAATTATTTCTCCGGATTTTGTTTCACCGTATGCTCTTTCATCATGCATATAATCCACAATTTCTTTTGCCTTGTAATCCTTAAACTTCGTAATTACTTTATCGAGTATGGCTTTTTCTCCATCCGACAATACAGAATAATCCATATTAGCTGTTGGATATACATGAAGCATAGTATCATAATTATAACTCATTTCCTCTTGAACATTTAAGTTTTCTAAATTCATCAGGCTATAATGCCCAACAGGCAGAGCACCCATAGGTTCGTGTCGATATACCATTCCGGTCATTGAACGTCCATTTTCAATGAATGATAATACATCCGAGTACCAAAGCATTTTCATCAATTTAACCTTAAACAGATTACTAACTTTCTCCGCAATATAAGAAATCATTGCCTCAATTTTGTCAATATTTAGTAATGTGAAGCCATTTGAATCAGATGGTTCTTCAAAGTTTGCATATTCTCCCTCAAATGTTTGTCTTGTAAGAAACTCTTTTCCATAAGAATCTAATTTCTCAACAATTTTTGCCCTAATCTCTAAACGTTTCATACCCGAAAATTTGTCGGCATTTTTCTTTAAAAATTCCAATGCTTGTAATGGATTATCCTTGATCAATCGAAGCATAGTATCGTAGGCTTCATCTTGAATTGCTTTACTTTCATATCGTGAAATTGTTGCCTCTCCCCATCCTAAAAGTTTTGCAAGATCAACCTGAGAAAGACCATAGCTTTCTCTAATTGCCACAATCTCATCAGATGTTAGAAGTCCCATTTTTACCCTATATGCATTTCTTGCATTAAGGAGATTTTCATTTGTCATTGCTCCAGTCTCAAATTCATTCTCATCCTCATCGGCATTTGAACAAAAATAAAACTTCTCCTCGTAGCTTACTTCCTCACCTTTTAAGATTATGGTTGTGGTTCTTTTCCTCTCTTCAATTTCATGTGTCTTGCCGCATAATGGACAAGACATATGAATTTTTCTAATTAATGTATTGGCCTCCATTGTCTTACCTCCTTCACGATTCATTACGCATACGGAAATTCCATATTATCCTTCGCATAATGAAACGACACACATACCACCTGCTTCTGCTGATCTCTAATTTTTAGTTTCACATAAATCAGTTTGCCATTTATTCCCTTTCCAAATACAAACAATATAGGTGGATTTACATCATCTTTATCAATCTTAGTTTCTGAGTACTCTTCAACTTTCAATTCTTTTAATCTTTCAACAACATCCTCCGCGTCATAATCAAGATCTAATAATGTAAATGGTGTCGAAAATTTCTGATCATCCCCCTGCTTCTTCTTACGAACCAGGTTCAAATCGGTATTTATATCAAAATCGTCGCTCTCAAGTAATTTATACAACTCATCCAAGAAAGCCTCTACTTCTCTCTTTTTAGATTTGTAACTAAGGAAAATGCTAATCACCTCCAATATATTTACTATCAATTGATAGTGTACATCTCAATTGATAGTTTGTCAATATTAGAATACCAACAATCCTCTCTCATCATAAATGCTTCCCCGCGGCTCACCTTCAATTCTAAGGCATCTGTCCAGAGCCATAATGGAAGGATATCATGTTTTCCAGTAATATCTTTTTTATTCTGTGCCTTCCCCTCATATGTATATTCATCAATATGCTACTTCTTCAATCTCGCTTTCCAACGCTTTTTCGTCGCTTTTTTTAATCAAAAAAGCGACGAATTATTTTAATCTATATAACTTACCTTTTGTTTTCCCATTATCGATGAGTTTATCAAGTGCAATTAATTCCTTTAACAATTCCTTTGTCCTTGTATCCTTTAACCCAAGATTACCAGCTATTTCAGATGTTTTGTGCCACTCACCATCATTTAATAATTTTAAGATTTTTTCATATTGTTCTATCTTTTTCTTTGATGATTTTTTCGTCGCTTTCTCATAGCTATCTGGCAGCAAAGCTTCATTATCCGCTTCTAAAATGCCGGGTGGATTGGAATTCTTATTCTCATAGCTCGTCTATCTTCATCCGTAAAGAACTCCGCTCTTGGTGAGCCATTCTTCTCAAGTTCTTCCTGTATTGTTGGGATGCCTGAAGAATGCCCCTCTGATAAATCCAATTCTTTTAAAAACTCCCCGAGCCGTCTATTTCGATAATATCTGGAAACAAATCTCTTTCCCTCAGCTATTGTCTTTTCTGAAATAGATCTGTCTATCCCCGGGAAATTCATGATATTGATGCAATCCGGCTCTAACTCTATAGTTACTGGTTCAAAGGACATATAATCTCTGTGATAAAAGGCATTTACCACAGCCTCTTCTATTGCCTGATATGGATAATTGAATATCCTTAATGCCTCCATCTGATTTGGCACTTTAATTACCTTTTCTCGAATAATCAAATTACGAAATCTTTCCATTGTTGCCTGAATCATCTGAGGCACCGAACCTGTAATATTGGGAAAATCTTCACTAATACTCGGATTCTCAATGCTTCCTTTAGGAAAAGAGGTCATCTGTACATAAGTATATCCAAAGAATTTTTCAGGATGCTCACAAAACATCATAATTGCCACATTCTGAATATATCTGAGTTCTGGCGGACCAATCAATAACTGCATCCCCTTACATATATCGGATAGCATCCTCCATCCTCACCATCGACTGTTACTTGCGTGTAGTACTTCCCACTTTTCTTAAATTCAATATTTTGCAATGCTACAGTCAAATTCACTCCCACTTCTTCTCGTGGCATATTTATTTTTTCATCTTTTTTATAATCAATTGAAATATTTCCAACATCTGTATTTATCGTTCCATCCTCATTCTTAAAAGAAACCCCTACCTCATGATGTCCATCACTAATATCAACTATTGAAAAAATGGATAGAAAATGAAAACAATCCCGGAATATATTCTGGCATCATACTATCTAAAATACCTCTTATATCTGTTTTGCCATCTTCTTTGTCGTATCGACATTTAAACAATAAATAAAATTCCTTATTTTCGCCATTTTTACCATCTCTCCTTATAGTTTTAGAATATATACTATATTAACGTTTTTCTTTGTAAAATACAATATTTTCTTTTAGTTAAGTTTTTCTCAAATCTCTATCTCAAAACTGAAATTAAATTTCTTTGATCATGACTCACAAACTCATCATCCTTAATTATTATAGAAACCTAACGAAAAGTGGTTAACAGCTATAACCGAGTTTGCAATTCCGGCAGGAAAGGTTTATTTATCGCCTATGGTAGATTGTTTTGATGGCTTACTTGTCAATTGGAATATAAGCACTTCTCCAGATCGTATATCGTATGATTCCTATAAGATTGATATTGAAAGTGTTGACCCATCTAAAGACCTCTCTATGAGAGAAGT
>CAKRFH010000067.1:0-17322 GCA_934320555.1 uncultured Roseburia sp. | reverse complement strand
ATTGAGGCCGTAAGTAAAAGACATAGCAACAATATTAGTATTTTCTTCATGGTCATTACCTCCCAAAATTCAAAGTTAACATTTATTATTTATAGCCATATATGGCTCCCTTTTCGGAAAAGTGTTCCTACTGTATATAAACTCATTTTTATACGTTTTCCACTATTTTTATTCATTTTCCCATAATGAGGAGTTCATTTTACTTAATGATTATACGCAATTCGTGAAATGTATAATCATACGGTCTTGGTATTAGACACACAAAGGTAAATAGGGACTATTTTATTTCGTTTTCGATAATATTTTATCCATTATGATTATACTATCATTTTTCTTCCACCGCAACCATCTTTCTGTTTTACCTGTCGTCACTTTTTCACTTGGTGTTTTCTCTGGATCTTTCTTCTTATAATCTAAAAATATCAAAAAGACACCACTGCTCACGCATGAGTAATGATGTCTTTTTGCCAAACATATGTATTTTTATTTTTCCGCCGGATATTCCTCCACCACCCGCTTCGCCACATCCGGGTAATTGGTAATGATGGCATCGGCTACCAGCGAAATATTCCATTCTTTTAAAATTCATAATATTCAGCCCGCAATACCGTTGGCTTTTCTTCCATGCGGATGTTTTGTTCATCCCCGTTGCAGTCTAAAAACTTCAGCCATTCACCATTTTCGCTGAATGTTCCTTTTTCCAAGGAAAGATAATCTAACTGCTTTACGCTTCCGATTTTCTCAACTTCCGCACGATAACCGTAACCGGCAAACAATAACCTGTCCTCGGCTTCTTTTATAATAATTCCCGCCGCAGGAATATATTCTTCACCATCATCAATTGCATGATAGAAATTCAATCGGATTCTATATTCACCCAGACTGATGATTCTTGTCGTTTCTCCCTGATGCTGTGTAAATCCGGTCATATCGTCCGTACCATAATAGCTTGTTAGAATTGGCATCATATTCCCGATCAGCTGATAACTTTCCGATAAATATTCAAGAATCTTTTCACTTGAAACATTCTTATCGCTCATATCCGTATGGTCGACCTGCGTAATGAAAGATTTATTTTCTCCTATGCTCTCTGCACCAAAAGGTGAATAACAAAGCGCCTGATATTTTCCTATTGCATTGTATAAATTGGCAGGTGCCCATTTATCGCGTCTTGTTTCCGGCACAAATAACGGATTATCTTCTCTGGTATATCTGCCCGCTATCTCTTCAAATTGGAACGAATAGATATCCGGTGCAATAAAGTCAATTCCCGGTGCCGCTTTCTTCCAGATATCTAACATATCCGGCTGCGGTCCTCCACATGGAAATTCTCCCGGTTTCTCATCATTTCCATCTTTTAACCACACATTGGTAAACATCGGAAGCGGATAAATCTTCTTGCCGCTCTCTGCTAGTTTTCCCATATAATCTGCATAAGAATAGCACATAAATGCTTCCTCTGCATCTTTCCCAAATTGTTCTTTCCATGTCTGCTGTTTTCCAGGCAATGTCTCTGGAACAGGCTGTTCAAAAAGTACCTGTGCACCATGTGAATAATCTCTTGTTGTCCCTAGTACTCCAACTTCATTTTCGACCTGAACCGCAATAACTGTCCGCTCATTTTTATCAATTTCTTTCAAATGCTCCATAAAATGCTCGAATGCATTTTTCTCAACCTGAAAAATATCACTTTCAAACATGCTTAATATTCTGAGATTTTTTCCACACGCATCTTTTACACGCGGAAATCTCGTTGTATCTTTTTTGATCCATGCGGGTATATAGGTCGAAAGTCCATTTTTCCAGCTTCCAAACCATAATAAAATTAATTTCTTTTCATGGCTTCTTGCCCCGGAAATAAGCTGTCCGACCAATTCATAGGAAAATATATTTTCTTCCGGCTCAAGCTTCTCCCAATACACTGGCGCCAGAATCGTATTGCAATGTAACACATCCGCTTTCTTCCAGACATTTTCCATATACTCTTTGGAAGTGCTGGCCGAATTATGCGCTTCTGCTGCTAATATGATAAATGGTTTTCCATTTCCCAGAAAATCAATCTGTGGTTTACATAATTTCGAATATTCCTGCAAAATCTCTGTCCCCCATTACTTTACGTTGTTCCTCTAACCACCAACTCCGTTGGAATTTTAACATTACCTATCTTATTCGTTTCAATATCTTCAATTGCTTCCACGATCGCTTTTGAATACTCCTTATAATTACATCCAATGGTTGTAATCCCAGGATATATAAATTTAGACGTTGCCAGATCATCATAACCAACAATTGCTACGTCCTGCGGAACCCGGAGCCTATTTTTATAAAGTTCATTCAATGCTCCGGTAGCAACAAGATCATTAATGCAGATGATCGCCTGTGGCAGATTTCCCTTCTCGATCAGCTCCTGCATCGCAATATTTCCACCATCTGCGGAGTAATCGCAGTCAATAATCTCTTGACGGATATTTATACCATACTGTTTTGCATATTTAATGATCTTATTACGCCGTACACTTGTCGTTCTTACTTGCGAATATCCGCCCATCAGAAGCACATCCTGATATCCTTTCTCTGCCATGTAGCGGATAAGCTGGTCTGTGCTCTCCTCCTCTTCCTGAAAAATATGCGTACAATCCAGTCCCGGAACATCCACGCAGGAAATAACAGGTATAATCTTATTCACACTTTCCAATTCACGTAAATATTTAGGATCACACTGCGAATCATCCAATCGTCCACCCATAAATACAATTGCCCTGACCTGTGTTGCTATAAATGCATTTAAGATGTCACTCTCTAATTGTGCATTCGATTCGGAATTACACAGCATTAGCGTAAATCCTCTCTCTCTTGCAATAAGTTCTGTTTCATAGAAAATCTGTGCATAATATGGGCTGTTAATATGAGGAACTACAAATCCCACTATATTCGATTTGTTCATCTTTAACGATTTTGCCATCACATTTGGCTTGTAATTATATTTCTCGATTAACTCCAGTACTTTCTTTTTTGTGTCTTCGTTCACTTTTCCAGTATTATTAATAATTCTGGATACCGTAGCCGTTGAAACTCCAGCCATCTTTGCAAGTTCGACAATCGTCACCTTTTTCTCCATATTGCACCTTTTCCTATTTTATTTTAACCTTTCAGACCACTGCTGATAATTCCCTGAATGAAATATTTCTGGAAAAAGATATATAAAATAATAATCGGAAGCACCGTTAGTAATGCCATTGCCATTACCGGTCCCTGATCTAATGCATCCTGATATCCATTTAAAGAAGAACTTAAAAATACCAGACCTACAGATAATGTATATTTTTTCTGGTCACTCAGGAATATGGATGGTCCAAAGTAATCATTCCATGTCCATACAAACATAAAAATTCCAACAACGAATAATACTGCTTTGGAATTCGGCAGTACCATTTTAAAAAGTATTCCCATCTCACTGCAGCCATCGATCCTTGCTGCATCTTCTATCTCACTTGGAAATGTCTTAAAAAACTGATGGAGAAGAAATACACTAAATCCACTTGCTGCCAACATATTTGGCAAAACCAGCGGTACAATCGTATTGATCAGCTTCAACTTCGCATAAATATTATATAATGGAATAATGGTTACAAAATAAGGAATCATCATTGTTGACATTAAAATTGTAAACCAGAACCCCTTTAATTTTGCATCATATTTTGCAAATCCGTATGCGACAAGTGTTGTGCTTACCAATGTTCCCACAATATTTAATATAGTAATTATACTACTATTTTTAAAATATAGGAAGAAATCTGTGTTCTTAAAAACATAGATAAATGATCGTAAAGTAGCTGGCAACGGAATAAACTCTGGTGGATATTTCACAATCTGTTCCACGCCCATCAATGATGTCGAAGTCATCCAGATAAATGGCAGCAAAAATACGATACCTAATAACAAACATACAATAAACCATATTGTAATTCTGAACTGTTTTTTCATATGCCACTCCTACTCCTCATAATTCATTAATTTTTCCATTGATCCAAGAATTACTTTACTGATAAATAAAATAATAAGATACATTACCCATGCCAATGCAGCTGCGTAACCAAATCTTCCAAAGCTGAAACCGCTGTCATAAATGTACATTCCATACATATAGGTCTTCTTTAACGGACCTCCTCCTGTCATGATCAGTGGCTGTACATAAACCTGAAGCGCACTGATAATTCCCATGATAAGGTTGAATACAAATACATTTGAAATCAACGGAAGTGTGATCCTAAAGAAGCATGCAATGTCATTCGCCCCATCCATTTTCGCTGCTTCATAATAGGAAACTGGAATCTGTTTTATTCCTGCCAGAAAAATCAACATTTGCTGACCACAGAATAATAAATTGACAAGAACCAGCGATATCATTGCCCATTTTGCATCTGTCAGCCAGAATGGTCCTTTTATCCCAAAAAGTGACAGGAAATAATTGATCAATCCTCCCTCCCCTCTCAGAAGGTATCTTGCAACTGTAAAAACTGCTGCCCCTGTTGCAATTGACGGGAAGAAGAAAACGATCTGAAAGAAATTACTCGACTTAGACTCTCTGGATAGCAAAACAGCGATTAATAATGCCAGTATAAGACTCGTTGGAACTGCTAAAATAGCATATTTAAAAGAGTTCGCCAAACTGCTCCAGAAAAGTGTATCATGGAAAAACATATCCATATAATTCTGAATTCCTATAAACTTTGGCGCTTTATATCCGGTATATTTCGTGAGTGACAAATAGATTGAATATCCTAACGGTATTACTGTCAGCAAGAAAAAACCTATCAGCCACGGAGATATAAACATATAAAAATATTTTGCTTGTTTTTTTCTATTTCTCATATTGCCCCCTATTTGTCTAAATCATTTATCTGAAATATTACCCTATATTACGATCGGTGCATCACAAATGTAATGCACCGATCCTGCAATTGACTATTCTTCCTGCATTCTGTCTAATTTAAGCTGTCCTTCGGTCTGGATATTTTCAATTGTTGTATCAATATCCTGCTGTCCGGTAAAGAGCTTTTCTAATTCAGGTTTCATAATTCCATCCTGGATTTCGTTTAATACTACACCATCTACTGCATAATTAAGTGCTTTTGCATATACTTCTTTGTGGAACGGTTTCCATCCGTCTGGAATATTGTTAATAAAATCATCGCTCTCGCTTACAGATTTTAATGCTGGTAATCCGATTACTTCAATCTGATCCTGAATTTCATCTGATGCTGACATGTACTTAATGTACTCCCATGCTTCATCTTTATATGGGCAGTCTGCTGAGATACCGATTGCTGTTGTCCATAATGGGGATCTCCACTGACCGTATTTCTCATTGGATGGGAATGTTACGATATCCCACTCAAAGCTGTCGCCGATTGCTTCGTTGAAGCTTGCCATATCCCAGGATGCTCCGATTGTCATCGCATATTTTCCTGTTGTGAAGGAACCACCGATATCAGCTGCCTGTGTAGGTGTCGGAGATACTTTGTATTTCTGATATAAATCAGACATAAACTGAAGTCCATCTCTAAAACCTTCTGTATCAGCTGTCATCTTGCCTTCTTCCCAATCCCATGCTTTATATCCATCGTAAAGATTTCTTGCCAGAGAATATGCCCACCAGGATGTGAAGTCAGCGCCCCAGACTTTATCGTCTCCTTCGCCCTGTGTTAATGCCTGTGCTGCTGCAAGGAAGTCTTCCTCTGTCCAGTCATCAGTTGGCAACGGAACGTTGTTCTCTTCAAACATTGTCTTATTGTAAATAATATATCCAGAGTTATAAGTACAAGGTGCTGCGTATACACTTCCGTTATAGGATAATCCAGTCATTAATGTATCTACCCATGCATCCTGCAAACCATCTTTCTCGATATAGGAATCTAACGGCTCAAATAATCCTTCTTTGAAATATACACCACCGAAGTCTCCTGCAATCTGAACAAGGTCTGCTAATGTACCAGAAGAGATCTGAACTGTCAGTTTATCATGAAATCCTTCTGGAATGGCTTCAAGACTAACATGTATTCTGTCGTTTTCCTCATTGAACTTATCTGTCCATTCTGTTTTCTTATCAATTTCTTCCTGATTTCCCCAAAGTAAGAATCTTAACTCAACCTTATCCCCGTTCTCTGCAGCTACATTTTCTGTTGTATCTGCTTTCTTATCTGGTTCGTTGCTGGCTGAATCAGTTGTTGTTCCACACGCGGAAACCATAACGGTTGATAACGCTAATGCAAGTGCTAACGCTCTTTTAACTTTTTTCATTGACACGTCCTCCAATAATATTATATAATCTTCGTGTACAAGTAAACGTTTACATGAGCAAAGTGTAGCACGATTTTTTTTACAAGTCAATATGTGTTTGTATGTTTTTTATGTTTTCACCAACGAAAGGAGTTATTAATTATGCACAATTACAAAAGTATATTATGTCTTTCGCTAGCGGGTATGATGGTATTAGGAACACCTACGCACTCATTTGCAGCAAGTACTACAAGTGTTTCTATTAATCCTGAAAACCAATTTCAAACCTTTAATGTATTATCAACCTACTAAAATTTAAGCAAACAGGCAGGAACAAGCAGAATGGGAACGTTTGAAATAAAAGATACATTTTATCTAAACGGGGAACCCTTTCAAATTATCTCCGGAGCAATTCATTATTTCAGAATTGTTCCGGAATACTGGAAGGACAGACTCGAAAAATTAAAAGCAATAGGATGCAATACCGTAGAAACATATATTCCATGGAATATGCACGAGCCGCAAAAGGGACATTTTCATTTTGACGGGATGCTTGATATTGAAAAGTTCATTCAGACAGCACAAGACCTCGGATTATATGTAATTCTCCGTCCTTCTCCGTACATCTGTGCCGAATGGGAGTTCGGTGGTCTTCCGGCATGGCTTTTAGCAGAGGATGGTATGAAACTCCGTGTAAACTATGAGCCTTTCTTAAGACATGTTTACGAGTACTATGATGTACTGCTGAAAAAAATTGCAGCCTACCAGATTAATTTCGGTGGCCCTGTAATTTTAATGCAGATTGAAAATGAATATGGCTACTATGCCAACGACAAAGATTATCTTCAATTACTGAAAAATAAGATGACAGAATCCGGTGTAGTAGTTCCTCTCGTGACATCAGATGGTCCATTTGAAGCCAATCTCAAAGGTGGTCGATTAACCGGTGTTCTTCCTACTGGAAATTTCGGTTCCAAGACAGAAGAACGTTTTGATGAGTTGAAAAAATTTACCAATGGCGGTCCTTTAATGTGCACTGAATTCTGGGTTGGATGGTTTGATCACTGGGGAAATGGCGGGCACATGAGGGGCGATCTGGAGCAGAGTGTGAAAGATCTTGACAAAATGTTGGAACTTGGTCATGTCAATATCTACATGTTTGAGGGTGGAACTAACTTTGGCTTTATGAATGGTTCTAATTATTATGATGAGCTGACGCCTGATGTTACCTCTTACGATTATGATGCGGTTCTGACGGAAGATGGACAAATCACCGAAAAGTATAACCGATACAAAGAGGTAATCCAAAAATACAGAGAAATTCCGGAAGTACATTTCTCAACAAAAATCACTCGTAAAGCTTACGGCACATTACATGTACAGGATAAAGTCAGTCTGTTTTCTGTTATAAACGACTTAAGTACACCTGTTTCCAACAGTTTCCCTCAAAGCATGGAACAGCTTGGGCAAAATTACGGTTATATCTTATACCATTCCACGCTTCATACGGAAAATAGAATCGACAAAATCCGCCTGTGGGAAGCAAATGACAGAGCCAATATTTTCATAAATAAAAAACCTGTTAAAATTCTTTACGACCGCGAATTATTAGAGGAACAGGATTTGAATATTGCATTTGAACAGAATTCGGATTTCGATATTCTTGTAGAAAATATGGGAAGAGTTAATTTCGGGCCTCGTATGGAGCATCAGCGAAAAGGTATTGCACAATGTGTGCAGTTGGATGGGCATATGCACAATCACTGGCTTCAATATACTTTGCCGCTTGATAATATCGAAAAAGTGGACTTCACAAAAGAATATGAGAAAGGACTTCCTGGATTCTATCGCTTTACATTGACAGTCAATGAACCTGCAGATACTTTCCTTGCCTTTGACGGATGGGGAAAAGGCTGTATATTCGTCAATGGCTTTCATATCGGTAGATTCTGGGAAATCGGTCCTCAGAAACGGCTTTATATCCCGGCACCTTTGTTAAAAAATGGTCAAAACGAAATTATCGTATTTGAAACTGACGGTAAATCCTGTGATACGATCACATTAATGGATGAACCTGATGTTGGATAATTAGACCGCATAACTAAAGAAGCACTCCTGCGGTGCAGATTTTATCTGCCCGTGGGAGCACTTTTTTCAGCTTAGTGATTTATTACTGCATATTCCACTTTACACTGCTTACTTTTTCTCTGACACGCTTAATGCAAATCTATTTTTCGTAAGAGCTCCAGGAGGAAGTACACTTGCCACAGGTTCAACTCCGTTTATTATTTGAAAGGACGATAAAAAATTTCTAAATTTTTCAGAAACCTCTTCCCGTCCTCAGAAATTGTGTTATAATGAAAAAGGTTCATGCAGGATTCGTCTATCGGTAGGGCATCAGCTTCCCAAGCTGAATAGGCGGGTTCGACTCCCGTATCCTGCTTGCAGAAAACCCCGGAATATTCAACATGCCTGGAATATTCCGGGGTTTTTGTTATCCCGTTATTTCTATTATCATATTATTATATATCTCTGCAGCATTGTTGCATCCGCATCACACATGGTCGCATACCCGTGCGGCTTTCGCAGTTTTCCATTGAACTTGCCCGCATCCACTCACCGGAACTGGGATTGGTCACTTTTTTACAATTTTGCAAGAAGGATATCGCGCTTTACAGTTCGTTATCAATAACCTTCCGATTTTCATTGCTTTTTCTGTCTTTCTGGCTTATAATGGTATTTGTCTTTTTCAATTTAACGCGTTGAACGGACGAATTTTGATGTATTACATGGGAGATTATTTATGAACGAAGAAAAGAAACTCAACCTGCCGCAGTCACTTCTGTTGCTGCTGCTCATTATTTTATCCGTAGCGGTCTGCATCCGCTTAAAAACAGGCGGTCCGATGATTGGTCTGTTTGCAAGCTGGATTTTTATCTATCTGTTCTGTGTGGTAGTACGCATTCCCTACAATAAGGTCGTAGACGGCGCCTTCGAAGCCATCCGCATGGTTGTCCCGACGCTGTGTCTGCTTATGGCGATCGGTGTCATGATCGGTACCTGGCTGCAGAGCGGTACCATTGCTACCATCATTGCATGGGGACTTAAGATGATTAATCCTGCCTGGCTGTTACCGCTGACTTTATTATTCTGTTCCTTATTAAGCCTTGTAACCGGAACCTCCTACGGTTCTGTCGGAAGTGCCGGTGTTGCCATGATGGCGATTGGTAATGCTATGGGGATTAACCCTGGTATGGTCGCAGGTGCCGTTATCTGTGGTGCCATGTTCGGTGACAAGTTAAGCCCACTGTCCGATACTACCAACCTTGCCCCGGCTGTCGCTGGCGCAAAGCTCGGTGACCACATCCGCTCCATGCTGTGGACAACCCTTCCTACTTATGTGATTACGCTGATTATCTTCACGGTCCTTGGTTTTTCACAGACAGCGGGAGATTATACGACGGGAAATATTTCCATTTACGTGGATGCTTTAAATAATGAATTCCACCTTGGTTTCCTCACAATGATCCCGGCGATCCTCATTATTGTGCTGCTGCTTTGCAAGGTCAACGCGATTTCCGCACTCGGAATTTCCAGCTTTGCTGCCGGATTCGTCTCCTTCTTCGTACAGCACGATACGTTACAGAGTATTATCCGCACTGCTTACAACGGTTACTCCACCGCTATTGAGGAGCCTGTATTACAGTCTATCTTAAACCGCGGCGGTATGGGCAGCATGCTCCAGTACGTTGCAATCATCTGCTTCGCAGTCGGCATGGGCGGAATGCTCGAGAAGCTCGGCGTACTTGACCATATTTTAAATGCGATCGTAAGGCGTATCAACAGCGACGGAAGCATGATCCTTGCCACCTTAATCACCGGATATATTACCAGCTTAATCAGCTGTTCCCAGCCTATGGCACATGTACTGACCGGACGTCTGATGGCTCCGATCTTCAAAGAGCGCAAGGTTGCGCCGGAGATTCTTTCCCGGTGTCTTGAAGATTCCGGAACACTGGCAGGTCCTATGATCCCGTGGCATGGTTACGGTGTCTACATGGCAGGTACTTTAGGTGTTGCATGGGCAGCCTTCTTCCCTTACCTGTTCCTGCTTTACCTGACCCCGATCTTCAGTATTTTCTATGGCTTCACCGGAATCTCCATCAAGCATGTGGATGATACCGCAGCCACAAAATAATTTCAGCATATGTCAAAGCCTGTGTTGGTCAGAAGTGACCGTTGACACAGGCTTTTTTTAAGCGTAAAATAGTTATATTATCCTTTTTTAGAAAGTGAGACGCAAGATGAGTATTTTCCAAAAAAAATTAACTGTAAATGAAGCTATTAATGCAGCACATACTTCCCAAAACGCAATGTTGATCGACTGCCGTTCAAAAGAAGATTTTTCTCACGGACATGTTGCCACTGCGGTCAATATCCCGCTCGACAAGATGACCGAAGACCGTGTCACCAGACGCATCCCGGATAAGGAGAAGGCTTTGTATATCATCGGCAGCTATAACTATAAGCCGGAGAAGGCTGTCCGTATTTTGAAGAAGATGGGATATAAGCACACCTTCTTTGGGGGAAATATGGAAGAGCATTATGGATTGTTGAAGAAATAAAAACCTGCAAAAAGCACTTCTCTAACAGGGCAATGGCACTTTTTACGTCATTTATTTCCGCTGACATAGTTTTACTACACCTTTTCCTTCCCGCATTTCTTTTTAAGCTTATTGTAGTTTCATGCGATTTTAGAATCAATTCGATTTCGTGGTCGGAATATTTCCATATTGGAATGAATCAGAATCTCCTGTAATATTCCCTCCACCCTTTACATATCCTGTACTAATTCGCTATAATAGATTTTATAACCAACAGGAAACCGCACCAGAAATGTGAGGATAATGCTTTGACAACCAAAAAACTGATTTCCACGACTTTCTGCGCCCTGCTTCTTGTGCTTCTTTTTGCAGGGTGTTCTTTTTATCAGACTTCCGGCGGGTATTTTTCCGGTTCTACGGAGAATCCGGAGACGGTTGCTGCCTTTGATGATTTTACCAGGCAGCTCTTTCTTGAGGAAGTGACCAGCAATACGATCAATCTGCATTACACGCTCTCTGACCCGAAGAGCTATGGCATTACGGATTATCCGGTTACACTCGGGGATCTGTCGGATGAGGCGGGTTCTGACAGCAGTGCCCGCACGGAAAATTATCTGACCACCTTAGAAGGGTTCGATTATGCTGCGCTCTCGTTGAACCAGCAGCTCACCTACGACCTATTAGACGATTATCTCAGGCTTCAGCTAAAGCTTGCGGATTATGCCCTGTACGACGAGTATCTAAAGCCTTCCACCGGTGTGCAGGCGGAACTCCCGATCCTGTATGAGGAATACACATTCCGCACCGAACAGGATGTGAAGGATTATCTGGAGCTGATTTCCCTGACGGACGAATATTTTGAACAGGTTGCTGCATTTGAACAGGAGAAGGCAGATGCCGGGCTTTTCATGCCGGATTATGCCTGTGACAATGTGATCGCACAGTGCCGCGATTTCATCGCAGACGCTGACCATCACTATCTGATCGAGACATTTAACAGTAAAATAGACACCTTAGCCGGGCAGATCTCCCTGTCCCAGGAGGATGTAGACACCTATAAGCTTGAAAATGAGCAGCTTTTCTCAGAGCATGTTGTCACTGCCTATGAGCAGCTCGCCGAGGCGCTTGAAGGGCTGAAGGGCTCCGGCACCAACGAAAACGGGCTTTGCTATTACCCGGAGGGCAAGGACTATTATGAGGCGCTGCTCTATTACAACACCGGCTGTTCGGACTCTGTCTCTGACATTGAGAACCAAATCACGAAACAGCGCGTGAAGGTTCTGCAGGAGTCCTCTGACCTGATGAACGAGAATCCGGAGATCTGGGATCTTGCGGCGGAGACTGTCCTCGCCCCGACCGACCCGGTCACAACGTTAAATAAACTGCTCTCTGCCATGGCAGATGACTTTATGGATCCGCCGGATGTGAACTTCACTGTCCGCTATATTAATGACAGTGTCGCTGATTACCTTGCTCCTGCTTATTATGTCACCGCGCCGATCGACGATTACTCCGAGAACTCGATTTATATCAACGAGGTGACCGACACCTCCGATATTTCTTACTTTACAACCTTAGCACACGAGGGCTTCCCGGGACATCTGTACCAGACAGCCATGACATATGAGTCCGGCATGGATCCGGTACGCGCGCTTTTAAATTACTCCGGCTATGTGGAAGGCTGGGCAACCTACGTCGAAATGAAGTCCTACTATTATGCCGGACTTGATGAGGACATTGCCACTCTGCTGCAATTAAATCAGGACGTTACCTTAAGCCTTTACGCTTCGACTGATCTCGGGATCCATTACGAAGGATGGACATTAGACGATACGAAAAATTTCTGGAGCAACTATGGCATCACGAATGACGAAGCAATTGAGAGCATTTTCGAGCTGATCGTGGAGGAGCCGACCCACTATCTGAAGTACTATGTCGGCTACCTGCAATTCGAGGAGCTGCGGAAGGAAACCCAGTTGAGAAATATCAACAGCTACAATGACAAGTCCTTCCATCAGGCTGTCGTGTCCATTGGTCCGGCGCCATTTGACATTTTAGACAAATATCTGCCGGTGTATTATAACTATATCGAATAATAACGGTGGTTATTCATTCCTGCAATAAACTCTTCCGCTTCTTCTCCGACCAGGTCATTCAGAAAAGCAATTTCTCTGAATTCCTGGTCACTTTTTTTGATCTGCCATGTGGGAACGCTTACGATTTTCAGATTGCCGGAATTGATCATCCCATAATACTAGAAATTTGAAGTGGCGATATAACCCAGATGGGAATTTTCCGCAAAGATTTCCGACTCGTATGCCGTCATCGGATCCTTCAGAAGTTTAGCCTGTTCCATAGACCACGGCTTAAAGGGTGCCTGCTTTCTTCATGAACTCCAGATAAAGGCTGAACAGCACAGCGCAGACGGGAACGCCAAACAGCATCCCTAAGATGCCGAATGCTTCGCCGCCGATCGTAACAGCCATCAGCACAAGCAGTCCGGGAAGCCCGACGGACTTGCCGACTACCTTGGGATAAATCAGATTGCCCTCTACCTGCTGCAAAACGAGCAGAAAGAGAACGAACCACAGAGCTTTGCCGGGGTCTGCCAGCAGAATCAAAAACGCGCCAAGGCCGCCGCCGATCCATGCACCGAAAATCGGCACCAGCGCAGTGACTGCCACAAACACAGAGACTGCACCGGCATATGGAATCCCAAGAATCAGCATTCCCAAAAAGCACAGAACGCCGATGATAACCGCTTCGGTAAGCTGCCCGCTGACAAAATTTGTGAAGGTCTGGTTCGTCAGAGAGGCAATACCTAAAAGCCGCTGCGCTTTCTTTTTCGGAAAAACTGTCACAATGAGGTTTTTCAAATGTGCCGTAACGACTTCCTTCTTTGCAAGCAGATACAGAGCAAAGACAAGTCCCAAAAAAACATCCAGCAAAACTGACAGTACAGAAGTTGCCGCGCCCCACGTTACGGTGAGGATGACGTTTTTCTCGTCGCTGATCAAGGCGGTGACCTTCTCAAGCAACAGATCAGAGTCTATGGCATATTCCGGCAGAACAATGTTATATTTTGCAGCAAACTGGGCAACGCCTGTCCACCACCGCTCGATTTCCTCCATATAGACCGGCATGTTTTGGATAAACTCATCGACGGATTCCCGGAGGCTTGGAATCATCATAAACGCCACAGCAAACAGAATTCCCAGGGCAAGTACGGTGCTTGCTGTCAGACACACAGGGCGGGTCAGCTTTGCAGGAGCTTTGCGGCATACCTTGTTCCAACAGCATTCCAACGGCCGAAGGACTACGTTGATCAGAAAAGCGATCACGCCTCCGATCAAAAATGGTGTGAACAGCGCAATCGTCTTGCCAAGAAAACGCAAAACAGTGTCAAGATTTACCAACGCCCATGCGAATACAATAAGCAGCAACAATGCACGGATGATATAGTGAATGATCGTCTCGTCCGGCCATTTACTTCCCTGTGGTGCAGGATTCTCATCTCTGTTACCGGCCGTGTTTTTTATTTTTTTCTCCATGTTTTTCCTTTCCGTCAGTATAGGAAACCTTTTCAAATCCGAATGCACTTTTGCAAGGCTTTATACTCACCCAATAGCTTTATTGTCCGCAGGCCGAACACACGTCGCATTGCCGGACTGTGATGTAGAATACCCTGTACGCGCTCAGATCGGAGACCGTGATCTCCAAATTCTGCACAGCAAAGGAATCGCCCTTGGTGGGAACTCTATTCAGTTGCTCCATGACCCAGCCGCCGACGGAAACACTGTCCGATTTCAGCTTGACATCAAAGAATTCCATAAAATCCTCCAGGCTGACGGAGCAGCCCACGCGATAGATATTCTCGTCCAGCTTTTCAAAATCTTCTTCCACCTCGTCGTGTTCGTCCCAAATTTCACCAACCAGTTCTTCCAGAATATCCTCCATCGTAACAATGCCAAGCGTTCCGCCGAAATCATCTACAACGACGGCGACATGGGACTTCTGATGCTGAAGCATGTTCAAAATATCACGGATTTTTGTGTGCTGATAGACGAACAACGGTTCCTTCATGATCTCTGCAATAGGCTGATCTGTCATCTTGCCGTTGATATAGAAGTCCTTCTGATGAAGAACGCCGACGATCTGGTCGATAGTATCCCGGTAGACCAGCAGGCGGGAAAAGCGGGACTGTGTAAAAGCTCTGGCTATTTCCTCATGGCTCTCGCCGATGTCCACGGCCTCTAAGTCAATTCGATGGGTCAGAATTTCTGCCGCCGTCAGGTCTCGGAATTCAAGGGCATTGCGTAGCAGCTCGCCCTCATTTTCGTCAATTCCGCCGTCCTGCTCCACGTCCTCCATAAAAAGAAGCAGTTCCTCGTGGGACATTTTTGCATCGTCATCTGTCTTGAAGAAGCGGGAAACCAGCTTTTTCCACTGGGAAAAAAGAAAATTCAGTGGCGTCAGCACCCAAATCCAGAGACGGATAAACGGAGCACTGAACAAAGCAAAGCGTTCAGGGGTATCCTTCGCAACACTCTTTGGAGTGATCTCACCAAAAATCAAAACAACGATTGTTACGACGGCCGTAGAAATCGTCGCGCCAATATCGCCGTAAAGCCCTACGAACAGAAGTGTGCCGATGGACGCCACCATGATATTTACGATATTGTTGCCGATCAGGATGGTGGAGATCAGCTTGTCATAGTCTTCGGACAGCTTGAGCGCCAGTGCTGCCCGCTTGTTTCCATTGTCCGCCAACACCTTGAGGCGGGTCTTATTCAGAGACGAGAACGCCGTTTCTGTGGCGCTGAAATAGGCGGACATGGCAATGCAGACCACCATTGCGAAAATACTTCCAAAATAATTCATTTCTTTCTCCTTTTTACAGTGTGCTTCTATCATAGCATTTCTCCGGTGTAGATTCGGTAAAGAAACAAGTGCGTGGCAATATTCTTTTGTGTGTAATCTTGAAGCGTTTCTGCTTATGCAGTACAATAATGCCATCATATCGTTTAGGAGAAACAGGATGAAGAACCGTCAACGACAAAAGGATATTCTTTTTTCGATCCTTATTTTTTTCAGTGCCTTTGCCATCAACATGCTTATTCAGAAGCTCTTTACCACGCAGACGCTGGTACCCATGATTTTTGTGTTCGGTGTGTTTTTGATTTCACTGAAAACGCATGGGTATTGCTATGGTATCGCCTCTGCCATCGTCAGCGTGTTTGCAGTGAATTTTGCTTTCACCTATCCGTACTATGCTTTTGACTTTTTCGTAGAGGAAAGCATCCTATCTGCCATCATCATGTTGGTCGTCGCGGTTTCCACAAGTACGCTGAACATTCGTATCCGCAATCAGGAGAAGCTGCGCTCAGAAAATGAAAAAGAGAGAATGCGCGGCAATCTGCTCCGGGCGATCTCCCATGACCTGCGCACGCCCCTTACCTCCATATACGGGTCATCCTCCACACTGATCTCCAAGTATGACGCGCTGCCAAAAGAGCAGCATCTCAAGCTGCTTGGAGAAATTCAGGAGGACAGTGAATGGCTCATCCGCATGGTTGAGAATCTACTGTCTGTCACAAGGATTGACGGCACGAATGTGGAGGTCGTGAAGACGCCCACCGTTTTAGATGAACTGATCGACTCCGTTTTGATGAAGTTTTCCAAAAAGCATCCGAATCAGAAAGTCATCACGCAGATACCGGACGAGTTTGTGGACATTCCCATGGACTCGCTCCTTATTGAGCAGGTGCTACTGAATCTTTTAGAAAACGCTGTGTTCCACGCAAAAGGAATGACGGAGCTGACGCTTTCCGTTTCTCTCGTGGAGAACAAGGCGGTATTTGAGGTTGCAGACAACGGCTGCGGCATCCCGGAAAATGCGCTTCAAAAGATTTTTACCGGAACGTATGAAAAATCCGCCGCACCGGTGGACGGGACACGCAGCAATATGGGGATCGGGCTGTCTGTGTGCGCCGCTATCGTCAAGGCGCACGACAGTGACATTACTGCAGAAAATAAAAGTGACGGCGGTGCGGTATTCCGCTTCGCTCTGGAAAGAGGAGGAGAAGACGATGGGCAATAACAAATTCAAGATCCTGATTGTAGAGGATGAAGCCAACATCCGAAGCTTTATTAAAGCTAATCTGGAAACCAGCGACTATCAGGTGCTCTGTGCGGAAACCTGTGCGCTCGGTATGATGATGTACGCTTCCCATCATCCAGACCTCATCATCCTGGATCTAGGTCTGCCGGATCGGGATGGCATGAGTCTAATTCAAGAGGTGCGAAAAACGGACACTGTACCCATCATTGTGCTCTCCGCTCGTTCTAACGAGAGAGACAAGGTGGAGATGCTGGATCTGGGGGCGAATGATTATATCACCAAGCCCTTTGGTACGGAGGAATTGTTGGCTCGTATCCG
>CAKRFH010000066.1:0-17512 GCA_934320555.1 uncultured Roseburia sp. | reverse complement strand
CCAATACCCTTAGATGCGGAAAGGCTTGTGTGAGCCCGAAGAAATATCCTCTACGCCACGGAGATGAGACCCTGGATGATTCTCGAAGCCTTTGCTGAGAGAATCGTCCGCTTAGGGGCTCATCGGAGTTCTTGGCGTAATGGAATTTCGGAGGACTCACACAAGCCTTTCTGCTCACAGACTAACGAAAAGGGCGGTTCCATAGTCCTTATTTCAAGTGGAACTGTTTTCCCGGCGAGCCATACATGAAAGTTAGATGCAGCTTATTGTGCTCGGATTCTGCCATTCCTGCGGTCGGCAGAATCCAGGCTTCGTATGCTGCTATCGTATTGTGTTTGGTGTGCTAAACCATAGTTTTAAAATTAATTTTAAATAAAAAGGAGATGCTTCCCTTATCCAAGTGTTCGAGGAGCTCCGGTTGTGTCCCCGACTGCCAGATGTACTGGAAGCACAATCTTCTGACAAGGAAAATTCGGATCATCCATAGTACAGGTGAGGATTCGGGAGACTTCCTCACCAATCAGGTTGAAGTCCTGCTGGATGGAGGTGAGCCCCTGGCTTTCTGCTACGTTTGCCTTATCGAATCCGCAGATACTGAGGTCTTCTGGAATGTGCAGCCCTAAAGCATGGCAGGCGATACGGAGACGGTAGGCAACGACATCGTTTTCTGCAATAATGGCGGTGACACCGGAATTGTACAGGTTCTTCAGAATCTCCTGAATCTGGCTGCCACCCGTGATGGCATCCTGATCTGTAAGCTCTCTTCCATAGGAAACCAGACTGGATGGAGAAGGTGGAAAGCCGGCCTTCTGCATTGCATGGAGAAAACCGCCAAAACGGTTGCGTACGGTTGAAGTCTCCTCCAGTGGCACGGTGGTCAGAAATACAATATTCCGGTGCCCTAAGGAGAGCAGGTGATTGGCGAGAAGTTTTCCCCCTTCAAAGTTGTCTGACACAATATTGTGGATATAAGGACAGTCTGTTGTTTTATCAATCACAACAACCGGAATCTGGGCGAATACGAATTCATTCAGCAGATTCAGGTTGATTTTGTCACGTTCCGGATAATATACCAAACCGGAAAGATTCTGGGAAAGCAGTAATTTCAGGTTGGTTTTCTCCTTGCCGCCGGACACATAAATGCTCATGATATATCCATTGGCATTTAATGCATTGTTAATGACTTCCACCGTTTGGAACATTCCTCCTTTTGTTATATCAAATGGAAGGAGAAAAGATACCATCTTGGACACCTTTGTGGAGAAAGACGAGGTGCGGTTTAGATTATTCATGGCATTCCTTGCAACGAAGCTTCCGACGCCGCGCTTGCGGATTAAAACACCAAGATTCTCAAGGTCTGTGATCGCACGCTTGGCGGTGATCCGGCTGACCTGATACTGCTCGGAAAGCTGCTTTTCCGTACAGAGCACTTCCTCATAGGAGAAATTGCCGCTGCGGATGCGGGAGAGAATGTCATCTTTTATGATTTCGTATTTGGGTTTTTCCTGGTTCATGGAACTCCTATCTGCTGTGTATATCAAATTATATCACAGCCTTAACATAATATAATAAGTGGGAAGCTATTCCAAAGCAGGATGCAGATACGGAAGTTGTGAACAGAAATAGCTTTATTGGTATAACATACTACTGTGTTTTAATTATATGATATATTTTGAAACATGTCAAATAAAACTTTGATATACTATAAAATATGATTGGTATAACATAAATTGCCTGAAAAATAGAAATATGATATACAAATCAGATAATTAAAATAAATAATAGAAAGAAAATATTGTTACAATGACGGAAAATATAGAAATAAGCATTGACAGATGAATGAAATGATGATACATATGATATATCAAATGAACACATAATATATCATGAATCGTTGTGATCCAGATAGTGGATAGAATCTGAATACAGAAGGATTCGTCATATAAAGTGAGAAGGATTCCTGATCGCATATTGAAAGAAAGGGATGAAAGGCGTGAAACAAAACAAGACAAATCCACACATTAAGCATCAAAAGAAACCACTTTCCGTCAGAATGAAGGCGGTAGTGAAAAGTAACTGGCAGTTATATCTGATGGCATTGCCTGCAGTTGTTTTTCTTTTCTGCTTTGCTTATCTTCCTATGGGAGGACTGGTCATTGCATTTAAGAGTTTTGACTTCAGGAAGGGTATCTGGGGAAGCGACTGGATTCATCCATGGTACAAGAACTTCGAGATCCTTTTTAAAAGCAGTAATGCACTGGTGGCGATGCGTAATACGGTCTGTCTGAATTTGCTCTTTATCGCGGTTGGTACGATTTCTGCACTGACATTGGCGTTAGCATTTAATGAAGTAAATAATAAGATATTTAAAAAACTTACACAGTCAATCACATTTCTTCCATACTTTATATCAACAGTAGTAGTTGGTATTTTTGTAACCGGATTGCTTGGATATGAAAACGGTGTTGTCAACAGAGTGATTACATCACTTGGTGGGGAGAAGATTGCTTTTTATATGGAAGCAAAGTGGTGGCCATTGATTTTACTTCTTGTAAATGTATGGAAGGGTGCCGGATATAATGCAGTTGTTTATCTTGCAACGATCAGTGGAATTGACAGTTCCTACTATGAAGCAGCACAGATTGACGGAGCAACCAGATGGGAACAGATCAAGTACATAAGGGATCTCATTATTGTGAATACTCTTTCCTGCCATATCAGGGAGCCTTTGGAGCAGAAAATGTCATCCGTCCGGCATTTTGCCTGAATGTGAAACCGGTTGTGACAGAAGCTGGCAGAGTGGAATCCACGCTTGCTTCTGTTGATGCAGACCATATCATTATTGACACAGTAAAACCATCTGAGGATGGCGAGCGTGCATTTGTTTTGCGACTCTACGAGGCAGAGGGAACAGCGGCAGAAACAATCCTTCATATGAACGTGCCGGTGGTATCTGCCGAACTTACCAATATGCTTGAGGAGACCGAAGAAGTGCTTGGAGAAACCAGAGAGGTTCCATTACATTTCTGGGCATTTGAGATTAAAACAGTGAAGATTTATTATTAAAACTCTGGTTTAGACAACTAAATAACTAAGGGACGCTCTCTTTCGGCATACGAAGGGTATGGACCGGCAGCTGCGGATTTTGATTCTATAGTTTTATTGATCAGGTTTTTACATCCCATTAAAAGCTGTGATATGTGGGTGTTTTCATTGAAAAAAGATCCTGTCCAATGACAGACAGCAACTTAAAGATTACGTCGTCTGAAAAATCTTAGAAGCGATAACAACTTTTCTTAAGCTTGGTCTGACATTACATGCTTGTTTCTCAGATAGCATAGAGGCTAAGGAGCATACGAAGGAATTATTATGTAATGTAAAGATAGCCGGGAAGCCAGCTTCCACTTGTTGATATCCTTCCGATGCCGCCCTGCCAATACCTTTCTGCTCACAGACTAACGAAAAGGGCGGTTCCATAGGCCTTATTTCAAGTGGAACTGTTTTCCCGGCGAGCCATACATGAAAGTTAGATGCAGCTTATCGTGCTCGGATTCTGCCATTCCTGCGGTCGGCAGAATCCAGGCTTCGTATGCTGCTATCGTATTGCGTTTGGTGTGCTAAACCATAGTTGACAGGAAAACTATTCCTCAGCGAGATTTCCGGTATACAGCTGATAATATTTTCCACGCTCTGCCATCAACTGGTCATGGTTGCCGCGCTCAATAATGCGTCCCTGCTCCAAGACCATAATGCAGTCGCTGTTGCGGACGGTGGAGAGCCTGTGGGCGATGACGAAAGTGGTGCGGCCGTGCATCAGCTTATCCATACCGTCCTGCACGATCTTCTCGGTTCTTGTATCGATCGAGGAGGTCGCTTCGTCAAGGATTAAGACAGGAGGATCTGCGATGGCAGCACGGGCGATGGCGAGCAGCTGGCGCTGTCCCTGGCTTAAGTTTGCCCCATCACCGGTCAGCATCGTGTTATAGCCGTCCGGAAGCTGATGGATAAACGTATCGGCATTGGCGAGCTTGGCAGCGGCAATAACTTCCTCGTCTGTGGCATCAAGCTTTCCATAGCGGATATTTTCCATCACCGTTGCCGTGAACAGATGCGTATCCTGTAAGACAATGCCGAGAGAGTGTCTTAAATCATCCTTCTTAATCTTATTAATATTAATTCCGTCGTAGCGGATCTTACCATCCTGAATATCGTAGAACCGGTTGATCAGGTTCGTGATCGTTGTTTTTCCGGCACCGGTACTTCCGACAAAGGCAATCTTCTGACCTGGGGCAGCGAAAAGGTTGACTCCATGAAGGACGATCTTGTCCGGATTGTAACCGAAGTCCACATTGTCGAAAACAACGTCCCCTTTCAGTTCGATATAATCAACGGTTCCGTCAGCCTGATGTACATGTTTCCATGCCCACATGCCGGTACGTTCTGCACACTCTACGATCTGACCGTTTTCTTTTCTGGCGCGCACTAAGGTTACATAGCCGTCGTCTGTCTCCGGTTTCTCGTCTAACAGATGGAAAATTCGCTCGGAACCGGCAAGCGCCATAACAATATTGTTGATCTGCATGCTGAGCTGGTTGATCGGCTGGCTGAAGCTCTTGTTAAAGGTTAAGAAGCTGGCAAGCTTACCGAGCGTGAAGCCTCCGATTCCCTCTAAGGCGAGGATACCGCCGACGATGGCGACAAGCACATAGCTGACATTTCCTAGCTGTGCGTTGATCGGCATTAAAATATTACCGAACTTATTGGCGTTGTTGGCGCTGTCAAACAGCTGGTCGTTTAATTTGTTAAAATCTTCGATACTCTGGTCTTCGTGTGTGAAAACTTTCACAACCTTCTGACCATTCATCATTTCCTCAATATATCCGTTTACAATCGCGAGATCACGCTGCTGTGCGATAAAATACTTGGCGCTCGAACCGCCGACGATCTTGGTCGCATAGAGCATGACGCCGACCATAAGAAGTGTGATAATGGTAAGCGGAACGCTTAAAACGACCATGGCACCGAATACACTGACGATTGTCACCGCACTGTTTAATACCTGCGGGATACTCTGGCTGATCATCTGGCGCAGCGTGTCGATGTCGTTTGTGTAGGTAGACATAATGTCACCGTGTGGATGCGTGTCAAAATAGCGGATTGGCAGTTCCTCCATATGGACGAACATGTCATTTCGCATATTGCGGAGTGTTCCCTGTGTCACATACACCATAATTTTGGACTGCGTGAAGGTGGCAAGCGCACCGCAGGCATAGAAAACAGCGACACGTCCGATCGCATGGGCGAGGTTGGTGAAATCAGGGGAAGCCTGTTTCGTCAATGGAATAATATAGTCATCGATCAGTGTCTGCATGAATAAAGTTCCCTGTACATTGGAAAAAACAGAGACAAACAGGCAGATGACCACAATGATGCAGGCAAATCCGTAATATTTAAATATGTAGGAAAGCAGACGCATCAGAAGCTTTCCGGGATTGGCAACCTTTGGTCTTGGACCGCGTCCTCTTGGACCTCCTGGTCCACGCATCGGTCTGGAATTATTCTGAGCCATTATTTTGCACCTCCTTCATCAAAATCACCGCTTCCTTTCGTCTGGGACTCGTAGACATCGCGGTAAATCTCGTTGGATGCCATCAGTTCGTCATGCGTTCCGAAGCCATCCACAACGCCGTTATTTAAGACGATAATGCGGTCTGCATTCATGACAGAGGAGATTCTCTGGGCAATGATCAGCTTGGTTGTGTTCGGAATCTCTTCCGCGAAAGCTTTGCGGATCTTTGCATCGGTAGCGGTATCGACAGCACTGGTACTGTCGTCTAAGATCAGAATCTTTGGTTTTTTGAGCAGTGCTCTGGCGATACAGAGTCTCTGCTTCTGACCACCGGAGACATTTGAGCCACCCTGCTCAATGCGGGTGTTGTAGCCATCCGGGAAGCGCTCGATGAATTCAGAAGCACATGCAAGATCACACGCATGGCGGCATTCCTCATCCGTTGCTTCCGGGTCCCCCCAGCGCAGGTTGTCATAAATCGTGCCGGAGAAGAGGACGTTATTCTGTAATACCACAGACACCTCGTTGCGGAGTGTGTCAAGGTCGTAGGAGCGGACATCCTTGCCACCGACAGAAACAGAACCTTCGGATACGTCATAAAGACGGCTGATTAAGTTGACGAAGGAAGACTTCGAGCTTCCGGTTCCGCCGATAATACCGATCGTCTCACCGGAGGCAATCGACAGGTTAATATCGTCTAAGACCGGTTTGTCGGAGGTCTCATTATAACGGAAGGTGACATGGTTGAAACGAATGCTTCCGTCTGTTACCTGATAATCCGGGTTTTCCGGATTGGTGATCGTACTTTTTTCATTTAAAACTTCACAGATACGCTCGGCACTTGCCACACTCATCGTGATCATGACGAATACCATGGAGAGCATCATCAGGCTCATCATAATATTCATGCAGTAAGTAAGAAGACTCATCAGCTCACCGGTTGTTAAGGTGGAGGAGACGATCATTTTCGCACCGAGCCAGCTGATTGCGATGATACAACTGTAGATGGTCAGCATCATGACAGGGCTGTTGAAAACGATAACACCCTCTGCCTTGACAAACATTTTGTAAATGTTTTCACTGGCTGTTTTGAATTTGCTCTTCTCATAGTCTTCGCGGACATAGGCTTTGACCACGCGGATGGCGGATACATTTTCCTGTACGGACGCATTCATGTCATCGTATTTCGGGAAAACCTGTGAGAAATACTTGTGTGCATTCACTGTGATAAAGCCTAAGATCACGCCAAGTATTAAGACAGCGACAAGATAAATGCAGGCGAGCTTTGCATTGATGAAAAATGCCATAAGCATCGCGCAGACCAGGGAAATCGGTGCGCGCACGCACATGCGTAAGATCATCTGGTAGGCATTCTGCAGGTTGGTTACGTCGGTTGTAAGTCTCGTGACAAGACCTGCGGTACTGAACTTGTCAATATTGGCAAAAGAGAAAGTCTGAATATTTTCATACATTGCTTTTCTTAAGTTTCTTGCAAATCCGGTAGAGGCCTTTGCCCCGTATTTTCCACCCATGATACCGGCAAAGAGGGAAACACCGGCGGCTAAGATCATCAGTGCCCCCATCAGGTAAATGTGGTGGAGGTCGCCCTTATCCACACCGTCATCTATGATGGAAGCCATCATAAGCGGGATGATTGTTTCCATGAGAACTTCTAAGATCATGAAAACAGGAGTAAGAAAAGAGTCTTTTTTGAACTCTTTTATTTGAGCTCCAAGAGTTTTTAACATGTTGTCACATCCTTTTCCTAAATTTTATTGTTGCAAATTATTTGTTAGTGTGCTAACAATAATAGTTATAATGCAAAAAAAAACAGATGTCAATGTAAAACTTTACATTTTTTGGTAGAAAGAAAAGGGCAGATGGAGTATGATAGAAAGGATGAGTGCCTGACGGCAGGGAGAGGAATGAGTATGGGAAAAGAAGACAGTATCGGATACCGGATGAGACTGATCCACAATTGTATCCATAATCATATGGAGGCAAAGCGGCATGCCAACAAGGATGATGTGACCGGCATGCAGCGCTGGATCCTGATTTATCTGAAGAAGCAGGGCGAAAAGGAAATCTATCAGAAGGATATCGAGCAGGAATTTAGGGTATCGCGGGCGACGGCTTCGAATATGCTCCAGCTGATGGAGCGGAAAGGGCTGATCACCAGGGAGACGGCAAGCTGCGATGCAAGACAGAAGAAGCTGATGCTGACGCCGGAGGCGAGGAAGTTATTAGACCGGGCAGAGCAGGATATTTATGAGATGGAAGCGCGGATCCAGGATGGTTTTTCCGAGGAGGAAAAAAAGAAGCTGCGGGAGTACCTCGACCGCATTATGAAAAACATTGGTGTGACGGAAGAATAAGACTACAAGATATAGTGTTTTTAAAACCAGGTAGAAAAGTGACGATTTATTGCCTGTATTTTTGTACAGATTAGATAAAGGGCGCGTAGTTACTGGGATTGCGGCATGTCCCATCTCTTTTTGTGTTTACATAACGAACACATAATCTGGTGATTCATATTGACAAAGCCACTAGATGTTGTATAATAGGCAGTGCCATGAAAAATTGAGAAAAGAACGAGAGAGAATAGGAAACGGCATCTGGGAAGAAGGCCAATGACCGTTTACATTAGAATGGAGTGTAGGGAAAATGAAAATTATCAAACGTAGTGGAATGGAAGACACTTTCGACATTAAAAAGATCGAATCTGCAATCCGCAGGGCAAATGACAGTGTCATCGATTACGAGAAGCTGACAGAGGAGAAGATTCAGGATATCTTAAAGAATGTTGAGATTGCCTGTGAGAATATGAAGCGTTCTCCAAGTGTGGAGGAGATTCAGGATATGGTGGAGAACCAGATCATGAACCAGAGGGCGTTTAACGTAGCGCGTAACTATATCACATACCGCTATAAGAGGGCATTAGTCCGCAAATCCAATTCCACTGACGAGCAGATCTTAAGCCTGTTAGAATGTAATAATGAGGAAGTAAAGCAGGAGAATTCCAATAAGAACCCAACCGTCAATAGTGTACAGAGAGACTATATGGCAGGTGAGGTCAGCAAAGATATTACAAGAAGATTCCTGTTAGATGAAGATATCGTGGAGGCACATGAGAAAGGAATTATCCATTTCCACGATGCAGATTATTTTGCACAGCATATGCACAACTGCTGTCTGGTGAACTTAGAGGATATGTTACAGAACGGAACGGTCATCAGCGAGACGATGATCGACAAGCCGAAGAGCTTTTCCACAGCATGTAACATCGCCACACAGGCGATCGCACAGATCGCAAGCTCCCAGTATGGCGGACAGAGTATTTCCCTTGCACATCTGGCTCCATTTGTGGAGGTAAGCCGCCAGAAGTTCCGTAAGATTGTCCGCAAGGAACTTGCCGAGACCGGAATCGAGCCGACCGATGAGATGGTTAATAAGATTGCAGAGATGCGTGTCAAGGAAGAGATCAACCGTGGTGTCCAGATGATCCAGTATCAGGTCATTACTCTGATGACAACGAATGGTCAGGCACCTTTTATTACGGTATTTATGTATCTGGATGAGGTACCGGAAGGACAGCTCCGTGATGACCTTGCATCTGTGATTGAGGAGATGCTCCACCAGAGAATTTTAGGTGTCAAGAATGAAAAAGGTGTGTATATCACACCGGCATTCCCGAAGCTGATCTATGTACTCGAGGAGGACAATATCAGAGAGGGAAGCAAGTACTGGTATCTGACAAAGCTCGCAGCAGAGTGTACCGCAAAGAGAATGGTTCCGGATTATATTTCCGAGAAGATTATGAAGAAGTTAAAGCAGGGCAACTGCTATACCTGTATGGGATGCCGTTCCTTCTTAACCGTATACAAGGATGAAAATGACAAGTTCAAGTTCTACGGCAGATTCAATCAGGGTGTTGTCACCTTAAACCTCGTTGATGTAGCATGCTCCTCCGGAAGGGATATGAATAAGTTCTGGGAGATCATGGATGAGCGGTTAGAGCTGTGCCACAGAGCGTTGATGGCAAGACATGAGAGACTGAAGGGAACACCTTCCGATGTTGCTCCAATCCTCTGGCAGAACGGTGCATTGGCACGTCTGAAGAAGGGTGAGACGATCGACAAGCTCTTATACGGCGGATATTCAACGATTTCGCTTGGATACGCAGGACTCTGTGAGTGTACCAGATATATGAAGGGAGTTTCCCACACGGATCCGGATGGCACACCGTTTGCGCTGGAGGTTATGCGCCATTTAAACGAGGCATGTGCAAAGTGGAAGGAAGAGCACAATATTGATTTCAGCTTATATGGCACACCGTTGGAATCCACAACCTATAAGTTTGCAAAGTGCTTACAGAAGCGTTTCGGAATCATTCCGGGTGTTACAGATAAAAACTATATTACGAACAGTTACCATGTCCATGTCACAGAGCATATGAGTGCATTTGACAAGCTGAAGTTCGAATCCCAGTTCCAGGAGCTTTCTCCGGGTGGTGCGATCAGCTACGTGGAGGTTCCGAATATGCAGAACAATCTGGATGCGGTACTTTCTGTAATGCAGTATATTTATGATAACATTATGTACGCAGAGCTGAATACAAAGAGCGATTACTGCCAGGAGTGCGGTTACTCCGGAGAGATCAAGATCGTCACTGACAAGGACGGAAAGCTGATCTGGGAGTGCCCGAACTGCGGCAACAGAGACCAGAACAAGATGAGTGTTGCGAGACGTACCTGTGGGTATATTGGCACACAATTCTGGAATCAGGGAAGAACACAGGAGATTAAGGAGCGAGTGCTTCATTTATAAAAAGTGATATGAATTACGCCAATATTAAGACTTATTCAATTGAAAATGGAACAGGAGTGAGAGTATCCCTGTTTGTATCAGGGTGTACGCATCACTGCAAAGACTGCTTTAATGAGCAGGCATGGGACTTCGGATACGGGGCCCCGTTCACGGAGGAGACCGAGAATGCAGTGATCGAAGCGCTCGCTCCGGACTATATGGCAGGAATCACACTGCTTGGAGGGGAACCGATGGAGCCTGTCAACCAGAGAGGACTGCTCCCTCTTTTGAAAAGAATCCGGAAAGAACTGCCACAGAAGACGGTATGGGCATATACCGGATATGTGTATGAGGATCTGTTAGAAGGAGGAAGGGCACACTGTGAAGTGACGGAGGAATTGTTGTCACTGTGCGATATCTTAGTGGACGGACCTTTTATCGCAGAGAAGAAGAATATATCACTTCGTTTCCGTGGATCAGAGAACCAGAGGATCATTGACCTTAAAGCAACCAGAGAATCTGGAAAAGTGGTTCTTGCGATGGAATAAGAAGTTATGTTATAATCTATAGTTGGCAGAAACAGATGGCAGATAAGAAATATTATCTGCCATTTTGTTTGTGATAACAGAAGCAGCGGCGGTATCGGGGAAAAGTGGTTCTGCGGTACCGGAAACAGAAAAGGGAGTTTGAAGTTATGAGGAAAATATGTAACACGCTGTTGTCAGCGCTTTCCTACGTGCTTGGTGTTCTTGGCTGGGTTTATATTGGAGTGTGGAAGATTCTGACAAAGCCCGTGAAGTACGTGGTGCTTGCACAGCTGGCAGGGGAACTGTCCGCAAGGGGAATCCTCGGTGCGTTCGTACAGGGATTTTTGTATCTGTCTTTAGCGGGTGGCGTCTGGTGCATCGGTTATATTTTAAGAGATTATTTTAAGGAGAAATAGAGGACAGCATGATTTTACGGGTTCCTTCTTATTACAAAGAGTTCCACTGTATTGCAGATGCCTGTAAGGACAGCTGCTGTATCGGCTGGGAGATTGATATTGATGAGGACACCTTCGATTACTATAAGAGCATCGAGGGGGAGTTTGGAAAAAGATTAAGGAGCCATATGGTCTCCGAAGATGTGAACAGCTTTGTCCTGGAGAAGAACGGGTGGTGTCCTTTTTTAAATGAGAAAAAGCTGTGTGATATCTGTATCGAGCTGGGGGAAGAAGCACTCAGTGAGGTGTGTACGGAATATCCGCGTTTTACCGTTGTATATGGCAATGTCATGGAAAAAGCCTTAAGTCTTTCCTGCGAGGAGGCATCGCGCATCTTATTTACCCAGGAAAAACAGACCACATTTGAGGATCTTGTAATGCCGGATGGATGGGAAGATGATGAGGATGATGAGGAAGCGGACGAAGAGCTGAGTGCATTCCGGGAACATTTAGCGGATAACAGGGATGAGGCTATCCGTATTTTGCAGAACAGGGAGCTGCCGCTTGGAGAGAGGGTGGCACAGTATCTCCATTTCTGCGAGGAGAAGCAGCAGGTTGCAGGAGACGACAGGCTACAGGAAGAAATGGATCCGGAACAGGATCTCTGGAACAGAGTGACTGCGTTCGGGGAGCTTGAAGTATTGAATCATGAATGGCCGGATGCGCTATCTGAGATGAGAATTTTTTTCGAGACACATTCCTGGAAGAGTGCGATGCAGGAGTATGGGGCATCAGAGGATTACCGGGAAGACTGGTATGAGGAGCTGCTTGTCTATTTTACGTTCCGTTATTTCATGAAGTCGTGGTATGATGGCAACCTGCTCACAAAGGCACAGTTTGCCGTGGCATGCACGGTCATGATCCGGGATCTGGATGTGGTACGTTATTTTCAGAACGGGAAGCATTTTTCCCTGGCAGATCGGATCGATGTTGTGCGTATCTTCTCAAAAGAGGTGGAGCACTCTGAGGCGAATCTGGATCTGTTGGAAGAGGATATGGCGTTTGAAGAGGAATTTTATGTGGGGCATCTGGCTGCGCAGATGGAAGTTTAGAAATTAAATTAGGTTGAATAAGTTTGGTTGCTGGCAGCTGCAAAACGCAGTGTGCTGCAACAGCGTGAAAACAGCAGGTAAGCACTGAAAAATTCGTGGGCTTTTACCTGCTGTTTTTGTCAGATTGCGTATTTTATATCCGGGTAAGAGAAGCTGTGTTCATACATATATTCCGGAGAACAGTCGATTTCTTCATCCATCCAGGTGACAACACCGTCTACCACTTTGCAGTTTTTGAAGATGGTATCATCCTGTAACGGCTGAAATGCCGGACCGGTCAGGGTAGTAGCATCGAATAAGCGTTTTTCTCCTGTCGAAAAGGTGAGAATCATCATTTTGTCATCCAGTGGCTTTGCAGAGATAATCTGAGTATTTTCTTTTTTTTCACTTGCGTATACAATTCCGTTTGAAATGAACATAAAATGACCTCCTTTATTGTAATGGTTTGATTTTGTCGAAATGTTCGCCTCTGACAGCTTTATTCCATGCAGCATAAGCTTCTTCTTCGTGGAGAGCCAGCCATCCAACCAGAATTTTAAATTATTGTAGAATAAAATTTTGTGTATAGCAATAGGAAATCTTAATAATTATTTAAAACACAGAATCAAAAGAATGTTGTATGATAAAAAAGGACAGAAAAAAAGCCGGATGACCGGAATCGGCTCTGGTCAAGCGGCTCTTAGAATCTTCCTGTCACGAAACGAAGGAAGGTTACTGGTTTCTTTCCCTGGGCGGTTGTCTCTTTGAAATACTGCTCATAGCAGGCAACTACCTGATGGAAGGACATTTCTGGATCAATTTTGTACATACTGATCGCCTCCTTATTATTTCATGCATGACCCATGACAGAATTTCATGGATTCATATTTGTTGAGGAAGAAAAAGTTTTTTCTTCCGTTTGCGAGGCTAGTATAGCACTGTATTTAGAATAAATCAACAAAAAACGAGTAAATAAATTGTAAAGTATTCACAAAAATACAATTTTTGATTAAAAAGACTTGACAGATAAACGACGAAAAGAAAAATTACAAAAAAACGGAGTACAAAAGTATGCATCGTGAAGATGAAAGAATATTAGAGGAACAGCGGAGAAAAAGGATCCGGGAGAGACAGAGGCGCAGAAAGAGGAGAAGACGGCAGCAGATCCTGATGCGGATCGGTGTATTTGTCTGTTTTTTCCTGTTATTAGGAGGCGTTACTGCCTTTACAAAGAAAACAGTCGCAAAGATGAAACAGGATGTGACAGCGGAGGTGACGGTGGAAGAGCAGAAATATGTGGCGGAGTCCCCGGAATTTTCCGTGGAGCTTCTGACACCGAATGAATATTCCAGACCACAGACGGCACTGTCACAGGTCAATGGGATTGTCGTGCATTACACAGCGAATCCGGGGACAACGGCAGAACAGAACCGCAGCTATTTCGAAAGTCTTGCAGAGACCGGCGAGACTTATGCGAGCAGTCATTTTGTTGTTGGGATAGACGGAGAAATTGTGCAGTGTATTCCATGCAACGAGGTTGCTTATGCATCCAATGACAGAAATGAGGATACGATCTCCATTGAGTGCTGCATCGCAGACGAGACCGGAAAGTTTTCGGATGCCACTTACCAGTCGCTCACGCAGCTTGTGACCTGGCTGATGGGAAGATACGGGCTGACTACGAAGGAGGTGATCCGCCACTATGATGTGACGGGAAAGAACTGCCCGAAATACTATGTGGAGCATCCGGATGCCTGGGATCAGTTCCATCAGGATCTGCTCACGTATATTGATACCTATGGTATTGAAAAAAAGAAGGAAATCAACTAAAATAAAGACTACAGATTTCAGGGCAGAGCATTTTACAGAAAAGAAAAATAAAAATGTCTGCGAAAAACAATACACAGAGAACAGGGAAAAAGATTTGAAAACAGAATTTGAACAGTTAAGAAAAAAAGAAGCGCTGCGGGAGACTTTAAGTAAGATCCGCAGCGAGATAAAAGAACCGGAAAAAAGAGAGGAAGCCAGAAAAGAAGCAGATGTGGCAGAGCTGCTTATCGGGCTGCTTTCCGAGGAAGATGCGAAGACGAGAAAAAATGCCGCACTTCTGATCGGGGATTTACAGCTTGAGGAAGCGAAGGCGGCATTGCTTGCAGCATACCAGAGGGAGAAGACTCTTTTTGTGAAGAGTGCCTATCTGACTGCTTTATGTGAGCTGCATATAGAGGAATATGGGGACTTTTTCCGGGAACGGTTAGAGGAACTGAAGGCTCTTCCGGCAGTGGAGGAGGAGATGAAGCACCGCAACGAGGAGATCAGAGAGCTTACGAAGATCCTCCAGAAGACAGAAGGGGTGAAAAAGCACCCGTTTCGTGGTTTTACGGCACCGCATGAGATGCTGCTTTTAACGAACCGGGAACAGCGCGAGGTGACCTTATCAGAGGTAAAAGAGATCGGTGCATCTGTGCAGAGACGCGTGGAGCTGCATCCGCTCGGCGTGAAGATATTTTCAAAGGAAGTACTTCCGTTTGCAAAGCTGCGTACATACCGTGAGCTGCTGTTTCAGATCCATACGGAGAGCAGGTTAAACGACCGTGCAGATGCTGCGGCGAAGCTGCTCTGGGAGTCAGATCTCTATAAGTTTTTGACAGAGTGCCATAAGGGCGACGCACCGTTTTATTTCCGCCTTGAGGTTAAAGGAAGGGAAAACCGCACCGAGTTTGTGAAGAAGCTTGGTATTGCGTTGGAAAAGGTATCTGGCTGGAAGCTTATGAATTCTACGACCGACTACGAGGTGGAGATCCGTCTGATCGAGACAAAGGATGGCGGATTTGTGCCGTTTTTGAAGCTGTACACGATTCCGGTGAAGCGTTTTTCTTACCGGAAGCATGCAGTCGCAGCTTCCATCCATCCGGCGAATGCGGCGATGCTTGTCTATCTGGCGAAGCCTTATCTGAAAGAAGATGCACAGATTTTAGACCCGTGCTGTGGCGTGGGAACGATGTTAATTGAGCGTGATATCTGTGTTCCGGCGCGGGAGAAGTATGGCATTGATATTTTCGGGGACGCCATTGAGATGGCGCGTGAGAATGCTGCTGCGGCAGGTGAACGGATTAATTTTATCCATAAGGACTATCTGGACTTTAAGCATGCCTATAAGTTCGATGAGATTATCACGAATCTGCCGGACAGAGGGAAGAAGTCCAGAGAAGAGATGGATGCTTTTTATGCAGCTTTTTTTGAAAAATCAAAGGAAATTCTTGCCGATGAGGCAGTGTTGATTCTGTATTCGAACGAGATCGGGTTCGTGAAGAAGCAGCTCCGTCTGCACCGGGAGTACCGTCTGATCCAGGAGTTTGCGATCCAAAAGAAGACGGGGGATACATTGTTTGTGATTGGGTATCGGAAGTAGATGCTTTGTGAAATTAGAAAAATGACGAAGGGACGCTGCCGGACGGCAGGCTGTGAAAGCCAAAAGGGAGCGGTACCTCCTGAAAAATCCAGTTAGGCTGGGAACTCCGATGAGCCCCTGGGCAGCCAATTGTGTCAGCAAAGGCTTCCACAATTGACTAGGGTCTCATCTCCGTAGCCTAGATGGATTTTACAGGAGGTACCGCTCCCTTTCGGCATACCGGAGAATGTGAACCGGCAGCTGTGTATGGTAAGTTTTTTTGAGTTTATAGAACGTTAGTTATCTTGAATTACAAGGTTTCTATTAATCTTTTGTGTTATTGGATATATCAGTATATAATACATACAGACAATATACATATGATAAATATTCTGCGTAATTAGAGATAGGTCACCTCTACAACAGTTAGGATATTTCCGGCTACCTGGAACCGGATATTATAATCCCGGTAAGAAAGTCCCCAGATGCGCTCCTCATCATGGATGAAGCGGTCTCTTGGATCTTCGGACAGGAGGGTGCGAACGGTCTTACGGTCTTCCTCGCGGATTAAGGCAAGGAGATCTTCCGGAAAATGGATTTCCAGACGGTTATCACGGACGGTGAGAGCGAAGCCGCCTGTGGCATCCGGATGACTGTCGATGTGCGGCAGATAAGGCTTGATGTCATAAATCGGTGTGCCATCTAACATATCAATACCGGACACAGTGAGAACCGGTCCAAGCTTCTCATCAATTGTGACCTTCTCCAGTCTGACGGAGGAGAGCCCCAGTGGATTCGGGCGGAACGGAGAGCGCGTCGCGAAGACCCCCATTCTTGTCCGTCCTCCGAGTCTCGGAGGCGCAACCGTAGCTGCCCAGTTTTTCTTCTTCGCCTTTGAAAATCCCCACATCAGCCACAAATGTGAAAATTCTTCAATCCCCCTCACTGCATCCGGATTCCGGTATTTCGGATGGAACACAATCTGCCCGGTCAGTCCTTCTACAAGTCCGCTCTGCCGCGGTATCCCGAATTTTTCTGGGAAATCTGTATATATAATTGCTATTTCTTCTAATTCCATATCTAATATCTCCTGATCTAGTTTGCTTATAAGCAACCCAATTTTTTACTTTAGTCCCTATTTACCTTTGTGTGTCTAATATCAAGACAGTATAATTATACATTTCACGAATTGCGTATGCAATTAGAAAATCAAGTAGTCCAAATTCAAATACAATCCTAAGAGGCTTTTCAGATAATCTGGAGAGCCTTTTTATATTTTTAGAAACGTTAAGTTATTATTTTGTTCTTGTGTCTATAAATATTATAATGTCTATACTTCATGTAGTTGTACATTTAAGGCAATGAATACACATCTTAGGTAATGTCTATGAACCATTTTTTCAACACCTCAATATAGAAAATATAATTTATTTTTGAAAGGAACATTTTATGGAAAGCAAATCACAGACATTAGTTTGGCTGTAGTGTTTTTTATCAACATGTGTTAGACTACTGTTATACAAAATCGGAATTTGGAAAGGGGTGCACTGCTATGCTGAGAAAGTTGAATTGTTTTTTAAACATCGTTATCGGTTCATTCATAGGAGTTTTCATTGGGTTTGGAATTTATAAGTTTTGGCATTTTAAAACCTATTTAAATCTATATGTCATGCAGTCTGCACCGTGGTACACAGAGTTACTGTTGGATGGTGCCATGGTGGCTGTTGTGGTGG
>CAKRFH010000065.1:0-18085 GCA_934320555.1 uncultured Roseburia sp. | reverse complement strand
GCGGACTACCGGCGCACAAAACTCAACACACGGAGGATCAAAATGAAATTATACGACAGCGGTGTCTTCCTCGTAAACGGAACAGAAATCGTATCCGACGAGGCAGCAGTACAGCAGAAAACAGGCAGAGCCGTTTCCAAAAAAGAAGCAGCAAAACAGACGATTGCCTATGGAATTTTGAACAAACACAACACTTCCGGAAACATGGAAAAGCTTCAGGTGAGATTCGACAAATTAACCTCTCATGATATTACATTTGTCGGAATTATCCAGACTGCGAGAGCATCCGGACTCGAGAAATTCCCGATGCCATATGTATTGACGAACTGCCACAACAGCCTGTGTGCAGTAGGCGGAACGATCAATGAAGATGACCACATGTTTGGTCTGACCTGTGCCAAGAAATACGGCGGAGTCTATGTACCACCGCATCAGGCTGTCATCCACCAGTTTGCAAGGGAGATGCTCGCAGAGGGCGGTGCCATGATTTTAGGATCTGATTCCCATACCCGTTATGGTGCGCTTGGAACCATGGCAGTCGGAGAGGGCGGACCGGAGCTTGTAAAACAGCTGCTGAATAAAACCTATGATATTGATATGCCGGGCGTCGTTGGTGTCTACCTGACCGGAACACCGCAGAAGGGAGTCGGTCCTCAGGATGTGGCACTTGCCATCATCGGCGAAGTGTTCGACAAAGGCTATGTGAAGAATAAAGTCATGGAATTCGTAGGACCGGGCGTGTCCAACTTAAGTGTGGACTTCCGTATCGGCGTCGATGTCATGACAACAGAGACCACCTGTCTGTCTTCCATCTGGAGAACGGATTCCAAAGTACAGGATTTCTATGCTATCCACGGAAGACCACAGGCATATAAGGAATTAAATCCGGGCGAGGTTGCTTACTATGACGGAATGATCGAGATCGATTTAGGCAAGATCAAACCGATGATCGCGATGCCGTTCCATCCGAGCAATACTTATACCATCGAGGAGCTGAATGCCAACCTGATGGACATCTTAGATGACTGTGAGAAGCGTGCAGAGGTAAGCTTTGATGGAGCTGTGAAGCTTGACTTAAAGAGTAAGGTCAGAAATGGCAGACTTTATGTAGATCAGGGAATCATCGCAGGCTGTGCAGGCGGTGGATTTGAAAATATCTGCGATGCAGCGGATATCTTAAAGGGCACGAGCATCGGACCGGACGAGTTTACGCTGAGCGTTTACCCGGCAAGTACCCCAATTTATATGGAATTAGTGAAAAATGGGGCAGTGGCAACACTGATGGAGACAGGGGCGATCGTAAAGACTGCTTTCTGTGGACCGTGCTTTGGTGCTGGCGATACCCCGGCAAATAATGCATTTTCTATCAGACATTCCACGAGAAACTTCCCGAACCGTGAAGGCTCGAAGGTGCAAAAAGGACAGGTCGCTTCCGTTGCCCTTATGGATGCGAGATCCATCGCAGCCACAGCAGCGAATAAAGGTTATCTGACCGCTGCGACAGAGATTGATGTCAACTACAGCAAACCGAAGTATTTCTTCGACAGCAAGATTTATGAGAACCGTGTCTTTGACAGCAAGGGCGTGGCAGATCCGAGTGTTGAGATCCAGTTCGGACCAAACATCAAGGACTGGCCGGCGATGAGTGCCCTTCCGCAGCACATGGTATTAAAAGTAGTATCCGAGATCCATGATCCTGTTACCACAACAGATGAACTGATCCCGTCCGGCGAGACTTCCTCCTTCCGTTCTAATCCGTTAGGACTGGCAGAATTTGCCCTTTCCAGAAAAGATCCGCTTTATGTCGGACGTGCGAAGGAGATCCAGAAGGCACAGAAAGCGATCGAGATCGCAGAATGTCCGGTGGAGGCAGTGCCGGAGCTTCAGGAAGTCATCAACACGATCAAGACGATGATCCCGGATTTCGGTGTGGATGCAAGAATGAAGAGGGGATTTGCCGGATTCGGAAGCACGATCTTTGCTGTGAAGCCGGGTGACGGTTCAGCGAGAGAGCAGGCAGCTTCCTGCCAGAAGGTATTAGGCGGCTGGGCGAACATCGCAAATGAATATGCGACCAAGCGTTACCGTTCCAATCTGATCAACTGGGGTATGCTTCCATTCATTATCCCGGAGGGAGAGCTTCCATTCGAAAATCTGGATTACTTATTCATTCCGAATATCCGGAAGGCGGTAGAGGAGAAGCAGTCCGATATCACAGCTTATGTTGTAAAAGATGGCGAATTGAAAGAGTTCACGCTGCATATGGATCCACTGACAGACGATGAGAGGGAGATTATCCTGAAAGGCTGTCTGATCAACTATTACAGAGGTTAAAAACAGACAGAATTGTCAGCAGACAAAAAAGAGGGAGTTGTCCGGAGAAGGACAGCTCCCTTTCGTAATTCTAAAGATTTTCTATAATTTTTCCCATTTGCTTTCCAAAGACATTTTTTTGGGGTAAAATAAGAGGAAAGAAGCAGGAAAAAGGAGAGAATGGCATTGGAAGAAAACAGACAGAACAAGACTCTAAAAGAACCGGAAACAGTGAAAAAAGAGGACTATCATATCAAACGGATCACGATCGCATCGCTTGCGATTTTTATTACATTTTGCTGCTGTACCCTGTTCTTTTTCACGATATACCGTTACAACGGATTTGCAGATTTCTGGAAGAAGCTGATCCAGAGCATCCAGCCGATCATTATCGGACTGGTGATCGGATATCTGCTGAACCCGATCATGCGTGTGATCGAGCGCAATGTTTTAAAGCTCCTCGACCAGGAGAAGGTGAAAGCCCGGATCAAGATGAGCGACAGGCGGAAGAAGAAGGTGGCGAGAGGACTTGGAATCGCGGGATCACTGCTGTTCCTTGTGGCGATCGTGGTACTTTTAATTGCAGCGATTGTACCGTCTATTATTCAGAGTATCCAGGGGATTGTCACGACACTGCCGTCGGAGGTGCGGTCACTGATCGACTGGATCAATGATTTCGCAAAAGGCGACAGCCAGGTTGCAGCAATCGCGGAGAAAGCAATCACGCAGGCGAGCAATTTCTTTGAGAACTGGGTACAGAATACATTCCTGCCGCAGGCAGAGACTTATATTACCTCAATCACAAGTGGCGTGATCACTGGTGTGAAGTTCGTGATCAATGTGTTAGTCGGACTCATTATTTCGGTGTATGTCATGGCAAGCCAGGAGGTGTTCGCGGGACAGGCAAAGAAGATTATCTATGCAATGTTTAAGCCGGTACGTGCCAATGTGATTTTAGAGACAGTGCGCAAAAGCAATGAGATTTTCGGAGGATTTATCAGTGGCAAGCTCTTAGATTCTGCGATCATCGGTGTGATCGCCTATGTGGTACTCGTTATTATGAAAATGCCGGATGCGATGTTAGTAGCCGTGATCGTCGGCGTGACGAATATCATTCCGTTCTTCGGACCTTTTATTGGTGCAATCCCATCGTTTCTGATTATAGTATTGCAGAATCCGATCCAGGGCATTTACTTCTTGATTTTCGTCGTGATTTTGCAGCAGATTGACGGAAATATTATCGGACCGAAGATTCTCGGTGACTCGACAGGTTTAAGTTCCTTCTGGGTAGTGTTTGCAATCCTGATGTTCGGTGGATTATGGGGCTTCCCGGGAATGCTTCTCGGAGTGCCGATCATGGCGGTTATTTACTATGTGGTCGACCGGATCGTGCGGTATTGCCTGAGAAGAAGAGGCATCCCGGTGGAGGAGGTCGATTACAATAAGTTAGATGAGATCGACAGGGATACCAACAAGCCTGTATACAGGAAGGAAGATGGCGAAAGAAAGAAAAAAAGGGAGAAAAAGCAGGCGGGATAAATTTTGACATCTATATGCGCCTATGATAAACTTAAGGGTAATAACAGTAAGACAAAAGTAATGGAAAATTTGCACGTTTGAGGTGGCAGAGTTGGATAAATATGAATACAAATTGAAAGTGGATCAGATGAAGTCCTTGGCAGCGGAGGGAAAGTATGAGGAGGCTGTTGAAATCGTTGATTCCATTAACTGGCGCAAGATAAAGAACATCAATGCCCTGGTGAAGGCAGGGGAGATTTATGAGCAGGTCGGGCGGTACGATGACAGCAGGGAGGTTCTTCTCACTGCATATGACAGATCGCCGATCGGAAGAATGATTATTTACCGGCTGGCAGAGGTTGCAATTAAGACGGGTAATTTCGAGGAGGCGAAGGATTACTATGAGGAATTCGTGGAGATCGCGCCGCATGACAATCTGAAGTATGTGTTAAAGTATAAGATCAACAAGGCGCAGGGCGCAGATTACAATGTCCTGATCGGAATTTTAGAGGAGTTAAAAGACCGTGAGTATTCGGAGGAATGGTCTTACGAGCTGGCCTTTTTATACCACAAAGCAGGGATGGCTGAAAAGTGCGTGGAAGCGTGCGATGAGCTGATCCTCTGGTTTGGAGACGGACCTTATGTGGAGAAGGCGATGGAGCTTAAGATGCTCTATGAACCGCTCACAGAGCAGCAGGAGAAGAAGTACCGCCTGTTTAAGCAGAACCAGAAGGGTGTTGTAGAAGTGAGACCGGAGGACGATCTTGAGTCTGGCGAGATTATCGCAGAGCCGGTGGAGATCCCGAAAGTGAAGATGTCACCGGATCGGTTTAATACCTTGAATCTGCAGGAGCAGCTCCGCGAGAGTATGCGGGAGATCATGCAGGCCACTGAGAAGGAAAAAGTAGACGACACCATGAACAACATCAAGAAGCTGGTGGAGGATGTGCCGTATCTGACACTTCCGGAGGAGATGAAGGAAGAGCCGGAAGCTGCAGTGCCGGAGATACAGATGCCGGTAGAAGAGGCTTCACAGGAGACCGGAGCAGACGAAGCGCGGCCAGAAAGAGCTGAGGAAAACGATTCACAGAAGGAATCAGACGCCTCTGGTGTTGATATAGACGGACAGATTACATATGTAGATAATGATAAAGATGAGACGACCGATGCAGAGGATGCAGAGAAGGCGGCAGTTGACGAGGATAAGGTAGATCCGGAAGCAGAAGATCAGCCGGAAGTACCAGCTGACGATCCAGAAGTGACAGCTTCAACCGAGCCACAGACAGACGTGGAAGCAGCCGGGCAGGAAGCGTCGGAAGAAGCTCCGGCAGAGAGACCGTTTGACACCCAGATGAGCATCGAGGAGATCTTAGCACAGTGGGAGAAGACGAGACAGGCAGCGGAGAGTGCGATCCAGGAAGTGGAGGATAAGAAGCTTCAATCTGCCAAGGAGAAAGCATTACAGGAGGCAGGCGATTTGATGGATCAGCTTGCAGCCGTGATCGCAAAGCTCGAGGAAGAGGCAGAACCGGAAGAGCTTCCACAGACTGAACAGACAGAGGCACCTGTACAGGAAGATGATGCAGTGCGCATGGTAACCAACATGAACCAGCTTCTTCAGAGGGAGATCGACCGCTTAAGTGACGAGACTGCCCAGCTTGACCAGAAGATTGCGGATGCCGACCAGACAGCGGAGACGGGTGTGGATACGGATCCTGCACAGGAAGAAACAGAGACCGACACAGACGCAGCAGAGCATGACGCACAGGACGCGGTTGCAGAGGGAATCCGTGAACTGTTAGGAAAAGAGGAAGCGATTGAAGCCGAACCGGAGTACACCGATGTGACACCGGAGAAGGTTGAGACATTCTCCGAGCAGCAGGAAGAAGAGGAAGCCGAGAAGGAAGCGGACGCGTTAGAGACCGCCCTTTTGGCAGAGACTGTCCGCCAGATGACGAAGGATGACGATGAGGAGGTACTTCCGCAGATTGCAGACCCGGAGACATTCGAGCTGCCAAATACGATCAGTAAGCTCACAAAAGAGCAGCGGGAGATCTTTACCTATTTCGTACCGATCGACGGTATGGAGAAGCAGATCTGTCAGGCACTGACAGGTGCAATGTTACATCTTACGAATGGAAAGAATGCTTCTACCGGAAATATGATTATCCAGGGTGGCTCCGGAAGTGGAAAGACCGTGCTTGCAACGAATATTGTGAAGGTATTGCAGAATGAGACCGGAAAGCCTGCCGGTAAGATCGGTAAGGTGGAGGCATCTGCGCTGAATCAGAAGGATGCCGGTGAACTTTTGAAGAAGGTGGCTGGAGGCTGCCTGATTATCGAGAAAGCAGGAGAGCTGTCAAAAGAGACAGCGGTGAAGCTTGCTGCACTGTTAGAGCAGGATACAAGCGGACTTCTCGTCATTATCGAGGATACGAAGAGAGGAATCCAGAAAGTATTAGGAAGAAGTGAAAGTTTTGCAGCGAAGTTCTCTGAGAAGATCAGTATTCCGATTTTTACAAGCGATGAACTCGTTACGTTTGCAAAATCATACGCAAATGAACTTGGTTATACAATAGATGATATGGGAATCTTAGCGCTCTATAATAGCATCAGCAATATTGAGCATGCGGATCGTGCCACAACGCTTGCGGAGGTAAAAGAGGTTGTGGACAGAGCTGTTACACATTCAGAGAAGGGTGGACTGAAGAAAGCGTTCAGCATTCTTACATCAAGACGCTATGATGATCAGGATTATATCATCTTAAGGGAGAAAGATTTTGAATAAAGATTCGAACAGAATGTGCGGGAAGCGTACATTCTGTTATGGGATAGAAAGAAGAAAAGGGGTATAGGGTATATGGCTAATTTTACGGAACTGGACCGTTATCTGTTCGGACAGGCAACGCACTATGAGATTTATCGCAAGCTTGGTGCACATTTCACAGAGGAAAAAGGAGTAAAGGGAGTATGCTTCGATCTATGGGCACCGAATGCGCGTCGTGTCTTCGTGATCGGAACCTTTAATGGCTGGGATGAATACGCACATGAGATGAAACGCTTAGAGCCGGAGACAATGGGAATTTACGAGCTGTTCATTCCGGGACTTAAGGAAGGGGATCTGTATAAATATGTGATTGAGACCAATGACGGCAGACGTCTGTATAAGGCAGATCCATATGCAAATTACGCGGAGCTCCGCCCGGGAACGGCATCTGCAGTGGCAGATATCGACCATTTCAAATGGACAGACAGTAAATGGATGACAGCGCGTGCAGCTGAGGAAGATGTCTATGCGCAGCCGATGGCAATCTATGAGGTACATCCGGGTTCCTGGAAACGGCATCCGGGACGGGAAGATGACGGCTTTTACAGCTACAGGGAGCTGGCGGACTCATTGATCCCGTATGTGAAAGAGATGGGATACACGCACATTGAACTGATGGGAATTTCCGAGTATCCGTTCGATGGCTCCTGGGGCTATCAGGTAACCGGTTATTACGCACCGACTTCCCGATATGGAAAGCCTGCCGATTTTGCTTATTTTATCAATGAGTGTCATAAACATAAGATTGGTGTCCTGTTAGACTGGGTACCGGCACATTTCCCGAAGGATGCACACGGACTGGCAGAGTTCGACGGAACATGCCTTTATGAGTATGCAGACCCAAGAAAAGGGGAACATCCGGACTGGGGAACCAAGATTTTTGATTACGGGAAGAACGAGGTCAAAAACTTCCTGATCGGAAGCGCCTTAATGTGGATCGAGCACTATCACATTGACGGACTGCGTGTGGACGCAGTGGCATCTATGCTGTACCTGGATTATGGAAAAGAAGAAGGGCAGTGGGTGCGCAATAAGTACGGTGACAATAAGAACCTGGAAGCGATTGAATTTTTCAAGCATATTAACACGCTGATCCTCGGAAGAAATCCGGGAGCCGTGATGATCGCAGAGGAATCCACGGCATGGCCGATGGTAACAGGACCTGTAGAGAAAGGTGGTCTGAACTTCAGCTATAAGTGGAATATGGGATGGATGCATGACTTCTTAGACTATATGAAGTTAGACCCGTATTTCAGAAAGAATAATCATTATAAGATGACGTTTGCCATGAGTTATAATGAGAGCGAGAAGTATATCCTGGTGTTATCCCATGATGAGGTCGTGCATCTGAAATGCTCGATGATCAACAAGATGCCGGGACTCGGAAGAGAGAAGTTCCAGAATCTGATGGTCGGATATGCCTTTATGATGGGGCATCCGGGCAAGAAGCTTCTTTTCATGGGACAGGACTTTGCACAGCTTCAGGAGTGGAGCGAGGCGAGGGAACTCGACTGGTATCTGCTTGAGAATCCGGATCATCTTCAGATGCAGAGCTGGGTGAAGGCATTACTTCATCTGTATCAGAAGAATCCATGTCTCTATGAATTAGACAGCAGTTGGAGCGGATTTGAATGGATCAATGCAGATGATGCAGATCGCAGTATTTACAGCTTTGTCAGAAAGAGCAAGAATGGAAAGAACAATCTGTTGTTTGTATGCAACTTCACACCGGTAGACCGCCCGGATTACCGTGTTGGCGTACCGAGGAGAAAGACATACAAGCTTGTCTTAGACAGCGATGCAAAAGAGTTTGGAGGAGAAGGCACCGAGAAGCCTGCTTCTTATAAGGCAGTGAAATCAGAATGTGACGGAAGGAATTATTCGTTTGCATATCCGTTATCCGGATACGGAGTGGCTGTGTTTAAGTTTTAATCCGGGATAATAGAATGTTGTTGACAAGTGAGGAATAGTTGCTTGTAAGAACTGCAGAATACGCGGGAAACCGGTATTCTGCAGTTCTTTGTTTTTCATACACAAAGTTCTTTAGTTTTCTGTGGAAAAAAGAAGCTCTTCCGTGGAAGCCTGTGGATATTCGGTGTCCAGATAAGCCCGGACACCGGAATAGATGGCGGAGACGATCAGATCCTGATAGTCCGGGTCACACAGCAGGTCGGCCTCGGTCGGATTGCTTAAGAAGCCGCATTCTACAATCACGGTCGGGGAAGAGGTTTTCTTTAACAGGTAGTAGCTGTCGTTGGCTTTTGCCTGTCTGTGGTTTGCCGGGGCTAATTGCCGGATCAGTTCTGCCTGGATACATTTTGCCAGTATTTTTCCTTTCTGGGACTGGGTGTAGTAGAAGACCTGTGCACCGCTGATCTCGGAGGAAGGATAGCTGTTCTGGTGGATGCTGACGGTAAAGAGTGGAGCCGCATCCTCGATGATTTTGCAGCGCTTCTGCATATCGTCCACCTTTTTGTTCGTGGCGGATTCCGCATACAGTCCGTCATCGGTGGAGCGGGTCATGACAGCGGGAATCTGGTTGTCGGTGAGTGTGGTATAAAGTTTCTGCGCAATTTCCAGGTTGATCTCTTTTTCCAGGGCATTGTTGATCCCAATTTTTCCGGGATCATCCCCGCCATGCCCGGCATCTATGACAATACAGGCAGAGGCAGCCTGTTCAGGACCAAACACAAGAACTACCCCTTTTTTGGCAAAGAGGACGGCGGCGAGAAGGAGAAAAAGTCCCATGCCAAGTTCAGCTTTTTTCTTCATAAAAAAAATCCTGTGATCCGTTTTTACACTATATGAACGGATCACAGGATTTATGAGTCTTGTACTAATTGATGTATTTGATGATGGTATCCCAGATGGATGAGGTCTCTAAGCCAAGCTTCCAGAAGGAACCGCCGGCGAGGTTGTGGGAAGTCATAACTTTTAACTTTTCTTCTAAGGAGGTGGCATCTTCAATCCAGATCTTATAGGTGACACCGCTGTTCTTGTACTCGACATAGTTCTGACCGATATCATCTAACCATACCTGTTCCGCACCGTTTGCGGAGATGAGCTTCTGGACATCAGACATGCCTGCCGCGTAGGAGGAGAGTGCGTAGTCCACAACGTTGTCGGTCTCACCGGTGGAACCATCGCCGTCGATCGGGGTCTCGGACCAGACTCTTGTGTAGAACGGCATACCGAGGATCAGCTGTTCTGCCGGAACATCCTGTAAGGTATCCTCCACACCCTTTGTGACATAGCCGATAGATGCGACAGAACCGGCTTCCTCGGAACCGGCATAATGTTCATCGTAAGCCATAAGGACAACATAGTCGGCGAAGCGCGCCTGCTCTGCCCGGTTATAGAAGGAGGTATAAGCGCTTGGAACATAGTTGTCAACAGAAAGGACGATTCCATTGTTGGCGCATTTGATGGACAGCTCGCGGATAAACTGAATAAAGGAGGTACCGACAGCATCCACGTTCAGCGCCTCAAAGTCCACGTTGATGCCGTCAAGGTCATACTGGATTGCAGCAGAGATTAAGGCATTTGTCAGGTTATCTCTTGTGGAGGTGCGGGAGAGTACGGACTCAGCATTCACATCCGGGTTTTCGAGGTTGCTCACCAAAGCCCAGACTTCAATGCCGTTCTGGTGGCAGTAATCCACGTAGCTGGTGCTGGCAAGGGAAGCGATGCCTCCGTTGTTATCATTCAGATAGAACCAGGTCGGGGAGAGGACATTAATGCCTTTCGTGCTCTGTAAGACGGAAGCAATATTTCCGTTTGCGGACTGGTTGGTTACCTGATGCCATGCCATATTGATCTTAAAGTCTTTTGTGATATGGGTGAACTGTTCCGGGACAAAGTCACTGGAAACGGTTTTGGTCGAAGTAGTTCCAAGATTTTTGGAGCGGATATAGCCGATCACACCGTCTGCGGTGGCGACCTTTGTCCATGTTTCATCCGGTGATAAAACAGTGAGCTCTGCATTCTTTTCCACAGTTGTTAAGATCGGGCTCTTAATCCCTCCCTGGTAACGGATCTCAGAGGACTTCTTTGCGGAAGCAATGGTGTAATCGCCCCATGCGGTTGTGAGGACGAGGCGGTTTGGGTTCTCATATAAGACATAAGAGAAGTCAGAATACTGCTTCACAAAATCAAGGGAGAGATAAGCCGCAGCGGCATCGCCCTTGACGATAATCTGGTCAAAAGATTTTGCTTCTTTGGAAACGGTATAGCTGGTGCTCTCCGCCGCCGCAGAGATTAAGTCTGTTGAGGTTGTATAGCGGAGAATATTTTCGTTGGTATCCCAGTAGAAACGGGAGTTGATATAGTTGTAAACTGTATTGTAGTCCAGATAGACATGTCCGTCGATCAGTCTTCCCTTTGCATCGATCACTTCATTATTAAGAATAAGTGCGATCTCCGTATCGGAGGACAGAACGTAGTAAGTGGAAAGATCTTCCGTCTCCTTGGAAGGGGAGTACTTCTCGATCAGATTGCCCAGTAACATAAAGAGTATGACGACAAGAATGAGCAATCCGGCTGCAATAACAGGTATGATTTTCTTCTTCATAAAAAAGTCCTTTCTTCTTAAGCGTCAAAAAGCGTATTTGCGAACTTATTGTAGCATACAAAAAGAAAAGCCGCAATCGGACGCGGCTTTTCTTAAGAGTATCTTTATCAAATTTTATATCATGGCTGCATCTGGATTGTGTCAGGCATTGAGAGAAACTCTGACATCCATTGTTCTATGCAAACATCATGGTAAATAGGTTTTCTGTTCAGCCGTCTGGTGTGACGACTTTATCAAAATGAACTTCTTTCAGCCTCCCTTCTTCAAAGACATAATCCCGCATATATTCATTTTCCTCATGAATATGAAGCTGGCTGGTGACGTCGAGGGAATCGCTCGGATTTCCCTCGAGCCAGATGGTGACACCTCTGTCTTCCAGAGATGACAGTTCCATAAAAAGTTGATTTTTCTGCTCGAACATCAACATATCCTCCCCTGTTAAGATGTAGACCAAAAGGAAACGCATAAGGATACAGTTTCGTGATAATCCTATTATTCAAAGTAGACGTTTCTTTTGGATAGTATCTGCATGGCTGCTATAGCAAGCTTTGCAGAAAAGAAAATAAATCTTTTTCAATATGAAACGGATCCGGGAAAAAAGGAACAGACCGTATGGAAAGATGGCATGTTGCACTTTGCTTTAGAATGTTTACTGTTTCCCCATATAAAATAAAACAATGAACTGCCGGTAAATAATTTTTTACTGGTAACGGAATCTGCTGCAAAGTGTCAGAAATGGATCTTTTCCATGGAGAAAGACTTCCAATGACAATTTTAGAATCGCACCGCAGGAACTCGCCCATATTTTCCCCGGTTAAGGTGCCAAAGTCGAGCAGCAGACAGAGATAGCCTGCATTTAAAAATTCCGGGATCATAGATGCATCCACATCTGGATAATAGTGGGCACCATAAATCGAAATATAATCATGGCCTTCCTTCGAACGCTTTGGCTTTGTACCGGCAGAGAATGCGGTAAGTTTTCTCAATGCGTGGGTATCGTTAAGCTCTAAACAGGCGGTGGACATGCGCAGCTTGGAAGCACAGTAATTGGACAGTGCGATGGCAAGATGCGTGACACCACAGCCTCTGTCGCAGCCGCAGATCCCAATTGTCATTTTTTGAATGGCAGTCTTTTTTTGAAATGGTAAAATGGCCGTTTCCTCCTTTTGAAAGAAAGTATGTCGAAAAATAATTGCCGTTTCTCTTCCGTGCCGGAAAACGGATCCCGGTCGAAAGGAAAGCAGTAGATTTTTCTGCCGGTTTTTGCAGCGATCCGCCTTGCAGCAGAACGGTTATCATAATTGCACAGGAATGCCACATGGTCAGACTGCGCGAACCGGTTTGCGGTAAAGAGAACGTGTTCCATGTCCCAGAGACTGCCGCTGAGTACGAAAATACTCTGCTCCCCGGGCTGCGGTGAGAAGACAGAAGGGTCATACACACCACAGTCGTAAACTGTGATACAGCCCTTTGGCTCCGGCACGACGACGCCTGGACCATAATCCGGAATGCCACGGAAAAACTGATGGTAAAGCATACCGTCGGTTTCCCGGATGAATGAATTCGCGCGCAGCATGGAATGCAGACTGTCAGATGCATGATGTTCCATGTAAACGGCGGGATATCCGGACTGGTTCAGACAGCTTACAAGGGAAATGGAAATGTGTGTGGTTCCAACTCCGGTTTTACTGCCAAAAACAAATATTTTTCTTGTGAGATGCGAAACAGGATCATACGCTGCTGTTAATTCCTTTTCGAGATCTTCCCGAAAAAGAAGGATCGTTTCATATCGGTCAGCTGTAGAGACAGCTGTTGCTTTTTGCAGCGCCATGCAAAAATGCGCGGAAACGGATTCGTCTGAATAATGGCTTAAATATTCGAGCAGCCTGCCAAGGCTGTAGATGTCTGCCTGAGGGGAGACAGGCAGACCGGCAAGAGCCTCTGGTGCTGCAAATTCCTCCGTTCCGTAAATCTGGTAATTTTCTCCAGAACCGGTAAAAAAAGATGCAATTCCAAAATCGATTAATTTCAGATCATCTCCGCATACTATAATATGCTCCGGTTTTAAATCCTGATATAGGATAGGATATGGCATATAGTTATGGAGATAATATAAAATGTCACAAAGCTGGATACCAAATTTTAATAAGAGTTCGTGGGAAACCCGTTGATGAGACACAAATGTGTCCAGCGATTCACCCTGTATGAATTCTTCTACCATGTAGTAGAACCCGTCATCTTCTTCGATGTCATAAATAACTGGGATGCCAGGATGATTAAGATCCTTCAGAAGCTGTGCTTCCAAGGAAAAGGATGTAACCAGAGCGGTATCCTTCGGGATACACTTGATCGCCCGGTATACATTCAGTTTGATATGTTCAGCAAGATAAACGGTACTGGTATTTCCGGCACCTAGCGTGGATAAGATCCGGTACTTGCCAAACAGGATTGTTTCGTTAATGCGAACCTTCTCTCCTTTCAAGGCGTATCAGTTTCGCACCTCATGCATATGTTTATAGCATGGACGGAAGTAATTTGCAACCACAGAAGAAATTTTTGGACAATTTTCACAAAAATAGATGCTCAAAAAAGGCTTAAGAAGGGGGTCAAACGAGAAAAACCGTGCAAAAAACAAAAAAGGCATACTTTACAGCAACAGATCATTTGATTATAATAGATGTACAGTTTACAAGGTTTTCCGGATAAAGGAAGTGATTAATATGAAAATAGAAAAAGTGAATGACAACCAGATCCGCTGTACCCTGACAAGGGAAGATCTCGCAGAACGTCAGATCAAGCTCAGTGAGCTTGCATACGGAACGGAGAAAGCGAAGATGCTGTTTCGCGATATGATGCAGCAGGCAGCCTATGAGTTTGGATTTGAAGCAGATGATATACCGCTTATGATAGAAGCCATTCCAGTCTCATCAGACACCGTTGTGCTTGTTGTGACGAAGGTAGAGTATCCGGAGGAACTTGATACACGTTTCTCGAGATTCTCAGACCCGGATCCGGAGGATCTTTATGAGGATGGCTATGGACAGGATGCCGGAAATCAGGCAATTGAGGGAGCCGATGATATATTAGGACTGTTCCAGAGAGTGGCGAAGGAGCAGAATAAGACACCGGAGAAGAAAGAGAGCAGTACAGATGCTGCCCGGGAAGAACAGACGAAGAAGAATGCACCGGAACAGACGCTTGTAGACCTGACGAAGCTGTTCGTATTCCATGATCTTGACCGAATTATCGGAGTTTCCCATATTCTGAATGGATTTTATACCGGAAGGAATGATCTCTATAAGGACGAGGCGGCACATACGTATTATCTTTTAATGAGTAAGAGTGATGAGACGCCGGAGAAGTTCAATAAAGTATGCAATATTTTATCCGAATATGCGTTGCAGAAGAGCTGTACCCCTGCTGTGGAGGCGTTCTTCGGGGAGCATTACCGCATGCTTTTATCCGGAAATGCACTGCAGTCTTTAGCGGAATTATAGAAGCTGCTATTGTCATAAAACAAAATGAGCTGTCATACATCCTGTGTATGACAGCTCATTTTAAGTATAAGGATCATTATGCAAGATCTTTAGCTAAGAAGTCGTTGATCTCTTTTACTAATGCTTCCGGATCAATTCCGTGAACCATAGCTGCTTCCTCGATTGTTTCCATCTGGGAAGATGGGCATCCAAGACAATGCATTCCAATATTTAAAAGAATTGGTGCAATATTCTGGTCAATCTGAAGTAACTCACCAATCATAGTTGCTTTTGTAACCTGAGCCATTGTGAAATCCTCCTTATTCATCTTTATCTCTGTCCGATAACGTGGTAATTATAATACGATTCCCGGCAGAATGCAAATAAATTCAGCCAAGTTCCAGTTTTTTTATGCGAGCAAGCAGAAATTTGTAGCGCATCTGAACGGAATTGAGCTCGTAAATGTAGCAGTCAATCAGATCCGGATCAACGACATTCTCCAGATTGTTATAGGCATCTGCGAGATCGCGGGCAGTCTGGTGGAGATCATCTTTTAGCAGTGCGTAGTCTTTTTCTTTGGCAGCCTGTTTCTGTAAAATACGAATGGTGCTCCCCTCCAATCAAAAATATTCTATGGTAAAAGTATAAGCACAGAGAGGAAAAACTATACAGATTTTTTCATAAACAGAGAGAAAAATCATACATTAAAGAGAAGGATAGGGTGGTCTGCGGGGGGAGAAAATGGACTATGCGGTGATCGCTATGGCATGTGGGATCGTGTTACTGTTTCTGTTTTTCCGGACAAAGGCACGGTTTGTGTTAAACTTTCTGGTGCGTGCGGTTTTGGGTGTTGTGCTCATTTTATTTGCAAATGATTTTTTGCAGAAATGGGGAATTTCACTGGAAATTGGGGTGAATGCAGTGACGCTTTTGACAGCCGGAAGCCTTGGTTTTCCAGGGGTTGCGCTGCTTTACGCGATTGAGGCAGTAAAATTTTTGTGAGATGTTGACAAAAATTTGAAAGCATCTGGACAAGTGGAAAAACAGTTGCTATAATCCGTCTTACAACGAAAGGAGAGGTGATGTGTTGGAATGATCAGTGATCTGACACTGTGGACGTTTTTGAGTCTGGCGGTGGCAGAGGATGTGTGGCACATGAAGATCAGTAACCGGATGATCTTATGTGGTTTGTTTTGGGGCTTTGCAATCCGTCTGATGAGAGACGGACCAGTGGGAATACCCCTTTATGTTCTGAATGTTTTACTTCCGGTGGTTCTGTTAATTCTATTATTTCAATTGCATGTCCTTGGGGCAGGCGATATCAAGTTATTTTCCGTAACAGGCAGTTTTTTGACAACAGAGCAGTTGGTACGTGTGATCGCATTTTCTTTTCTGATCGCGGCTGTGGTGGGAGCAGGTATGGTGATTCAGAAAAGGTGCATGGAGAAAAAAACACAGTGCATGTATACTAAAATGCATTTTTCAATTCCAATACTGTTTGCGGTTGTCCTGACGAGTGGAGGTGTATAGTTGGAAAAATTAAAGATTGCATTGTGCGACAATCATTCTTTTTACTGCGAACGATTTGAGGCGTACATGGTGAGCCATAAGGCAAAAGAGGTGGAGCTGTTTCTCTATTCCGTGCAGGAACAGTTAGAGGAGGCGTTAAAGACCATGCGGTTTGATGTCCTGCTTGTGGGGGCAGGGTTTGAGAACTTTTTTCACAGCATGGAGCTGGAGGACAGAATTCTATACTTAAGTGAACGTATGCCGGACTGTGTGGCAGAGGATGCCATGTGGCAGAGGGAGGACGCAGTGCCTAAGGAGGTGTCAAGATATGAACCGATGGAGCAGCTGATGCAGAAAATCTATGTCATGGCAGGAAAAACGGGGAACGGACAGCAGGCAGCTATCCGGTATAAAAGGCTGAAGGTGACAGGTGTCTGCTCGCCGATCGGGCATGAGATGCAGCAGTTATTCTCGGTATTGTATGCCGTAAACCTTGGCAGGGAGAAGAAGATTCTTTACGTGAATCTGTTGGAGTATTCCGGTTTTGGTGAGCTGTTCGGGCAGACGGGAGGCTGTGATATGGCAGATCTGCTGCTGCGGCTTCGGGCGGGGACATTAGACGTAAGCTTTTTCTGGCGGTGTGCCTGTGAGAAGGCGGGGATCTATTGTTTGATGCCGTTCGATAATCCGGAGAATACGGCGCAGACAGGGGAGCAGGAGCTGCGGGAGCTTTTGGACTTTGTGGAGCATTTTACGGATTTTGAAGAGGTGGTCATAGACTTTGGCATCAGTATGACGGAGTATTACAGCTATCTGGATTTCTGCGATGTGATGCTTATGATTGGCAGGGAAGGATATTATTACCAGTGCAGGGAAAATGCGTTCTTAAAGTGGGTGAGGGAGGCACAGACAGCAGATGGCATGGACAGGCTTTGCAGAGTCACGGTTCCGTATTCGGCGAGAACTATCCGTCCGGGTGGAAGTGTGATCGAACAGTTACAGTGGAGTGAATTTGGCGACTTTGTGAGACAGTATACGGCAAAAAGCGGAAGAAAGAGGGGAAAACAGAGTGAGGACAACAGACCGGGAGATACAGGAACTTAGGGATCAGATTCTGGGGCAGGTTGATCTTTCGAAGGAACCGGATGACCGGGAAATCAGCAATCTGGTCGCGGAGACATGCAGCCATTTCGCAAAAGGGAAGCTCTTAAACCTCGCAGAGCAGGAAGAACTGCGGCAGTATCTGTTTCACTCATTGCGTAAATTAGATGTCCTGCAGGAGCTGCTCGATGACCCGGAGATCACAGAGATTATGGTGAACGGGGCAGATCACATCTTTTATGAGAAAAAAGGGCGGCTGTTTGCCTCGGACAGAAAGTTTACGTCGAAGGAAAAGCTAAACGATGTGATCCAGCAGATCGCAGCGGGCAATAATCGTATGGTAAATGAGGCATCCCCGATTGTTGATACAAGACTGCCGGATGGTTCAAGGGTGAATGTGGTCTTAAGTCCGATCTCCATTGATGGATCGGCAGTTTCTATCCGGAAATTCCCGTCGAAGCCGTTAGAGATGGAGGATCTGATCCGGATGGGGACAGTGTCAGAGGAGGCGGCAGAGTTATTAAAGATTCTGGTCTGCGCAGGTTTTAATCTTTTTATCTCCGGGGGTACCGGATCCGGGAAGACAACGGTCTTAAATGCCTTGTCGCAGTATATCCCGAAAGAGGAGCGGATTATCACCATTGAGGATTCTGCAGAGCTTCAATTGATCGGGAAGCCGAATCTGGTTCGGCTTGAGACGCGCAATGCCAATACGGAGGGCGTACTTCCGATCACGATCCGGGACCTGATCCGCACAGCGCTTCGTATGCG
>CAKRFH010000064.1:0-18501 GCA_934320555.1 uncultured Roseburia sp. | reverse complement strand
ATTGCTCCGGCATCAAGCGCCTGGATAACGTCCTCCTTCTCGGAGATCAGACCGCCCGCGATGACCGGTGTTCGTGTCAATGCTACCGCTTTCTTAATGATACGTGGCATCAGTCCCGGCAAAATCTCCACGAGATCGGCATATCTGGTTGCCGGACCTTCCAGCGCCTTTAACGCTTTGGAATCTATGACAAAAATGCGGTACACCGTATATAATCCAAGTTCCTTCGCATAGCGGATTAACTCCGGTTTCGTTGAGATGATACCATCTGCCTTTGTGTATGCCTTGATAAAGCGGACTGCCTCCTCCCTTCCGGAAAGCCCTCCGACAAGATCAATATGTACCATGACCGTCTTGCCCGCCTCTTTCAGCCGGTCTGCGATCTGACCGATCGTCGTGACTTCTCCGTAGAGCACGAAGACGATCTGTAAATCGTTTCTCCGGATACATACCTCAAGCCCTTCCTCATCTTTGATGGCTGCTACGATCGGGTTGTCCATGAATGCATCATAAAATGCCTGTTTCATATATGCGCTCCTGCCTTGCTTTTTCTGCCTGTTCTATATTTCCAATACTACATTTTACAGGGATAGAATCATCCTTTTTCGGATGCTTCTATCCCTTTACCAAACACATCTTACTGAATGTAATTTACAGTTCCGCTACAAACTCTTCCACAAGCTTCGCACAGTGCTCTGCTGCCTTTCTCTCGAAAGTCGGGTAATCCATCTCCGCAGAATCGTCTGCCTTGTCAGAGATCGCGCGTAAGATCACGAACGGAATCTCATTTAAATAAGCTGCCTGTCCGATCGCAGCGCCCTCCATCTCGGTGCAGAGCGGGTGGAAATTCTCCACCAATCTGTCCTTCACCTCTTTATCACAGATGAACTGGTCTCCGCTGACAATTCTGCCAGAAAATACCTTCACACCCTCATTGACTTTCTCGCAGACGCTCTTCGCAAGAGAAGACATCCTATCATCAGCCGGGAAGCTTAACGTTCCAAGCTGTGGGATCTCGCCTAACGGGTAGCCGAACACACGCACATCCATATCATGCTGCAGCACATCTGTGGACACTACGATATCCCCGATGTCAATCTGTGCATCTAAAGATCCTGCGATTCCGGTGTTGATGATATGTGTCACGTCGAAAATATCTGCAAGAATCTGGGTGCAGATACCGGCATTCACTTTTCCGATTCCACTCCGCACGATGACAACCTCCACACCGTTTAATGTTCCCTCAAAAAAATCCATATTTGCTTTTTTTGTTGTTTTTGCAACATTCATTTTTGATTTTAATGTTTCTACTTCGAGCTCCATAGCTCCGATAATTCCGATTTTTTTCATTTTGATTGATACTCCGTTTTCTGATATGATTTTCCGATGTTGCCACCACTTTATTCGCATATTTTACGCACGCCGCTTCGCAACGCAATCTTTTCCATTCAGGCAGACACTCTTTTTGTATTTTAACATATACCGTTTCTTTTTTGTAGCTAATTCTTTTCCATGCAAAAAGGGAACCCGTCCACACCACTGGCCAAATTCCCTCTCTTTTTTATGCTTACGCCATACGGATTTTCTGTAAGATGTTGCCAAGCTCTGCTTCCTTCTTCTCGCAGTCGCCCTCAGAAATCTTCTCTGTCACAAAAGCAAGCTCTCCGGTCACACCGTCCGCCTGTACATAAGTTACCGGTCCGAATACGTTCTCTACTGCCGCTTTGTCTGCTGTGGTACGGATCAGGAACTGGTTCTCCCACTCTTTATAGTCCACAAGCTCTAACTTCTTAGAGCTCCACTCGATCGGGATGTTCTTGTCTAAGTTCTTCGCCATCTCAACCACGTCTGCCACGACCGCACTTGCTGTCGGGAGCTTTCCTGCTCCACTTCCGTAGAACATGGCATCTCCTAATACGTTACCATGTACGAAAATAGCATTGAATACACCGCTTACCGCATATAACGGATGAGATACCGGAACAAGGAACGGCGCTACGATAGCTGTATAGCCCTTCGGTCCTTTCTTACTTGTTGCAAGCAGCTTGATCTCTCTACCCATGGCCTTCGCATATTTGATATCAGCAGTTGTGATCTTCGTGATACCTTCTGTATGGATATCCTCATAATCTACCTGCTGTCCACATACAAGGGATGTTAAGATCGCGATCTTACGGCATGCATCGTATCCTTCAATGTCCGCAGTCGGGTCTTTCTCTGCATATCCTTTTGCCTGTGCATCCTTCAATACCTCATCGAAATCCGCACCTTTTTCTGTCATCTCTGTCATCATATAGTTCGTGGTTCCATTGACAATACCGGTGATCTCCTCGATCTCATCGGCGGTCAGACAGGAATTAAGCGGACGAATGATCGGGATACCGCCACCGACACTTGCCTCGAACATGAAGTTCACATTCTTCTCCTTTGCGAGTGCGATCAGCTCCGCTCCCTTTGCTGCTACCAGTGCTTTGTTAGAGGTTGTCACATGCTTGCCTGCCTCTAACATGGTCTTTACAAACGTATAAGCCGGCTCCACGCCGCCCATTGTCTCAACAACGATCGCTACCTCCGGGTCTTCTGCGATCACTTTATAATCATGCACGATCTTATCCTGGATCGGATCTCCCTCGAAATCTCTCAAGTCAAGAACATATTTCAGTTCCACTTCCTCACCTACGCGGGCTGCGATGCTCTTTCTGTTGATGTCTAACACCTCTGCCACTCCGGAACCGATTGTTCCAAATCCCATAATTGCTACTTTAATCATTTTCTGATCCGCCTTTCTCTCCGGCACGGTCCTTATTGTTGGAACCTGTACCGTCTCTGTCTTTCCTTATGTAAACCTTATTCTATTCTGTCACTTTCCAAAAAAATTATTCCCTGGCTAAGATCTTAACATACTGGATACCGTTTACACTCTCAATCTTTTCCATCATCTCTGTCACATCCCCTGTCTGTGGCAGAATATCAATACTTAATGTCAATGTTGCGATCCCATTGACCGGAATACTCTGATGAATCGTAAGAATATTCGCATGAAATTCTGCAATAGATTTCAACACTCCGGATAACAGTCCCGGTTCATCATCCATCTGGATCACCATCGTGACGGTCTTTCCTTTGGTTGTCTCATGGAATGGGAAAATATCATCCTTATACTTGTAAAAAGAACTCCGGCTGATTCCCACGCTCTCCGTTGCTTCCTGCACAGACGCGATCTTCCCTGAATCGATCAGGCGCTTGGCTTCCACAACTTTTAACAGAACTTCCGGTACTGCTTTCTCTTTCAAAACATAATATTGCATCTTGTCTTTCATAGAACCAAATCCCTCTTTGCTGTCTGCTACTGTGTGTTGGAGACTTACAATTGTCCTCATGAGGAAGATCATAACACAAAGAGGCTGCTAAAGCAACCTCTTTTCCATAACAAATATTTATTATATCTAAAACCAAAACCTTAGAACTTTCTGCTTCCGCCGCCGTGCATCGTGCCGGAGCTTCCGGTATGTACCGTTGACCTGCCGGAGGAACCTGATCCGTTCCCGCCATTATTCTGCGGCTTTGGGATCCTGCGATGCGTCACGATCTGGTTGACATAACGATCTTCCGTATTCGTGAGCGACACTTTCCCGAAGCTGTGGAAATCATACGTGTAACCACTGTGTTTGAACCGGTATTTACCTGCGATCCCGAAGTATACTGCAAACCATACAATTGCCGCAATCACCACCGCACCTATGATTTCCTCCACTTTTATGCTGCGGTAATAAACCACCTCACCGGTCTCTTCATTATAAGTATGCGCATCAGATGGGATTCCTTTCTGATATGCCCACTCAACACCCTCTAACATAGTCGTGTAACATGCCGCATAATCGCCATCTGAGACATCGTTATAGGCATTATCTAAAATCGTATCGATTCGGACATCGTTCAGGTAGTTGATGGCATCCCCTGTCGTTGAGATGGCGATCTCCCGGTTGTCCATATCGATCAATGCTACCACACCGTCCGCACCCGGGGCATATTCATCAAAATAATCATCCGCATATTCCTGTGCAGTCTTTCCCTCGGCATCCTCTGTGGAAACCACGTAGATATTCCACCCGGTCTCCTCCTCAATCTGCGCCGTCTGCGTCACGAGCTCCTGCTTCTCTTCCTCTGTCAGAAGTCCTGCCATATCTGCCACACCACCCCTCACAGAAGATGCTGAGGCAGATGTCATGACTGCTCCCGGAAGGAGCACCGCTGCCATAACAGGAAGAACGATTCTTTTTTTCCATTCTCTCATCATATGAAATATCCTCCGATCAGACACAGGATCAGCACGATCACAGACGCAATCGTACTCGTCAAAGCCAGCCTGCCCTTATCTACCGGCAGTTCCCCACAAACCTTTCCGGTCTGTCCGTTCATGGAATAGTAGTAGACTTTATTATCCCTGCCGCGGTAAGTAACCGTCCATACCGGAAACAGCGTATAATACCAGCTCTCCTTCTTCGGCGTTACCCCGATATTGTTGACCGTCACAGCATTGTAGCCGTTTACGGATTCCCGGAGCATCTTCTCTGCGGACTCCCGCATTGTCTGCTGCATGTCTTGTTCCACGGACTCTCTCTCAATATCCCTGCGTTCTGCCTGGAAGCCGGACAGATATCCCATTTTAAACGGTTCCATTTTGTCGAACTGGTATGGCATAACACCTTCCGCAAGCTTCACATTTGCCTTCTGTAAGGCATTCCGTGTCAGGTTCTTAAATTCCAGATCCCCATCCCGCTCGATGTGATAAAGCTTCGTCTCAGTGAATTCCTCCTCACCGGTTCTCCAGATACGGATCTTCTTGCCCTCCCCGGAAAGTCTTCCGGCAAGCTTCGCATCATAGACCCAGTATGGAAAATACACACCGCTTAAGCTCTCGATCTGCTTCTTATTGAAAAAAGCCCTCGGCACGAACTTCTTCTTCCCGACATACTCTAAGAAACGCTTCTCTGCTTCTTTCCGGCTGACCTGAAACGGAATCACGCGGTCCGGCAAATACTTTCCTTCCAGTCTTCCGGACAGCACAACCGGGTTATGGCAATAATAACAGAAAGTTGCCGCCGTTGTGGCATCCGTCACAATCTCTGCGCCGCAGGAAGGGCAGCTGTAGACTACCGCCCCCTGCTCCTTTTGCTCTGCTGTATCATCTGCCTGATCACCGTCTTCCTCTGCCTGATCTGGCTTTCCTGCTTCCGTGCTTTCTGCATCCTCCGTGTACGCTTCATTCAAAGCTTCCATAGACGCCTGCATCTGTTTCTTCTGTATCTCGTCTAACTCTTCCTGCGTGAACTTCGAGGCACAGTATTCACATTTATAGTTCTGCTGCTCCGGGTCAAAGATCAGTTCGCCGTCACAGTTCGGACATTTAAAACTGAAAACTGCCATGCTTAACTCCTTGCCTTTCCACAGTTACTGCAGAATTTTCCTTTGTTGACGGTTCCACATTCACATGTCCATTCTGCCGCCGGTGCCGGTTTGCCGCATTCACTGCAGAACTTTCCAGTGTTGACCGTACCGCATTCACACGTCCAGCTTCTGACCGGCGCCGGTGCCGGCTTGCCGCATTCACTGCAGAACTTTCCGGTATTTACGGTTCCACATTCACATGTCCACTGATTTCCTGCAGGTACAGACTGCTGTGGCTGTGCTGCTGCCTGCTGCGGCGCTGCCTGCGCTGTACCCGCCATGCCTGCAGTCATCTGGTTAAGCCCTTCCATGGAAGTATTGAACTGCTGCATGCCCATACCGACGCCCATGAAGCCTGCCATCGCTCCGCCTGCATTCGATCCAGCGTCCCGGACACCTTCCGTGAGGTTTTTGACTGCCATACCTCTTAACACACTGGCATCTCCACCAAGCATTGCACCTTCGTTTCTCATATTGATCAGCTTCTGGGACTGCTCATCATAAGAAACGCTTGCGATTCCGACTGCCTGGATCTCCATACCTCTTGTCTGGTTCCATTCTTCGTCTAATGTAGTAGACATGTATTTTCCAAGTTCCCTTGCCTTGGAAGAGACATAGGAGATTCTTGTTCCATCCGCTGACATCTGGTTGATGGAGGATTGTAATGCCTCTAAGAATTCAGACAGATACTGCTCATTGATCTCATCGATCTCCACATGTTCTTTATTTCTCGGGATCACTTCCGCATAGAACTGGAGCGGGTTCGTAATCTTAATGGAATAAGTTCCATGTGCTCTTAAAAACAGCTCTGCATTGTAAAAATTATCGAAATAGTTGATCGGATTTCTCGTTCCGAACTTGATGCCTTTGATCTCCTGCAAGTTGATATAGAACACCTTCTGCATCGTCGGGGTCTGTCCGCCGTACTTAATTCGGGAGAATGTCTCATTTAAGCTGTCCTTGAACTGTCCGTTGAACAGAGATGGAAGGGATGAATTGTCTACCTTGTAATATCCTGGCTCCGCTGTGTAGTCCACAACCTTGCCGCCGTCCACTAACATCATGAACTGATTATCGTAAACATGGATGATGGAACCGTTGGAAACGCTATTCTCCGTTCCTTTTCTGTTCTGCCCTTTCCGGATCAGAACGCCGCTTGTAAAGACGGTTTTGTCCCCCATATCGTCCGGCTCATAGACCTCTAACCACTGGTCTGCCAAAGATCCCCCAATTGCCTGTGCTGCTGCTCTTATAATTCCCATACTGCTTTCCTCGCCTTTCCGTATCCTGTCTGTTGTCAGCTACAGGTATACTTGTATTTATACATGCTGATAATCCACCTCATAGAAGCGGTGCAGCGTCCATACCTTCAGATTCACCGGTGTCACCGCAAGCCCACAGTACTCACAGTACATGGCTCCAAGGTTTGTAACCGGTGCGCCGCAGTGCGGGCACGTCGTCCCGACTGCATTTTCCATCTTTGTAAGCTTCTCATCCTGAATATAGAGAACCTCCACGTTATACTTCGTCTGTGTGAGCCGCTCTGCATCTCCCCAGATGGTCTTTCCATCCTTCTCTTTATAATGTAGATGTCCCACCGCGCTCTGGAACGTGATGATACATTTGCCATCGCGCTTCTCATAGTCAGCGATCTCCGTACGGTGGATAGTAACCTGCTCATACACTTCCCGCACACCTTCTGAGCGGTTCATCTCGATCCGGTTCGCCACCTGCTTCCGCAGTTCCTCTGTCGCCTCCGCAAGCAGGGAGCCATCCGCCTCATCGATTGCCCGAAGCGCTGAGACTAACATATTTTCCACCTTATTCTTAAACTGGTTTAAGTTAAAATCCGGAAAATCCCGCTCGATCTGCGGGGCAAAAATGCGTGTCATCCCGGATACCGACTTCGGTGTGGACGCAAGCTCGTCCGCCTGCTTATTCCATCCCTCAATCAGGGAATCTGTCCCGAATACCGCATTGGAAAAATCTGTCACTTTCCTGCGCACCTTCCGGTACACTGCATAACCTCCTGCTGCCGCTGAAACGGCAAGTACCAGAAGTACTATCGCCACTACCGTCTGGCTATTCATCGTCGCCACCTAAGCCTTTCGGGCAGCCTAATGACAGCCATTTCAGATATCCGTTGATGAAAAGATCAATCTTTCCATCCAGCACGCTGTCGACATTTCCCGTCTCCACACCGGTACGGTGATCCTTCACCATCGTATATGGCTGCATGACATAGGAGCGGATCTGGTTGCCCCAGCCAATGTCCGTCACTTCACCGCGGATTCCAGCCGCCTTCTCGGCATTCTCCTGCTGTCTGAGCAGGTACAGCTTTGCCTTCAGCATCTGCATTGCTTTATCCTTATTCTGGTGCTGGGACCGCTCATTCTGACACTGTACCACAATTCCGGTCGGGAAATGCGTGATTCGGATCGCCGAAGACGTCTTGTTGATATGCTGTCCACCGGCTCCGCTCGAACGGTACGTGTCAATCCGGATATCATCATCGTTGATCTCGATATCAAGGTCTTCCTCGATATCCGGCATCACATCGCAGGATACGAACGAAGTCTGTCTCTTTCCTGCCGCATTGAACGGAGAAATCCGCACCAGACGGTGTACTCCTTTCTCAGACTTTAAGTAACCATAGGCATTCTCCCCGTTCACCTGGAAGGTGATTGACTTAATACCTGCCTCATCTCCATCTAACGAATCGAGTACCTCGAGCTGGAAGCCCTTATCATCCGCCCACCTCGAATACATACGGAACAGCATCTGTGCCCAGTCGCAGGACTCTGTTCCGCCTGCGCCTGCATGGAGTGACACAATCGCATTGTCCGTGTCATATTCCCCGGAGAGAAGCGTCTTGATCCGGATTCCCTCATAGGTCTCGGTAAATTCGTTTAACATCTCCTCGATCTCCGGGATTAAGGATGCATCATTCTCCTCATATCCCATCTCGATGAGTGTCTCTATATCATCGAACTGTGCTGCAAGCTTCTGGTAGGTTGCAACGTCGTCCTTCATACTCTTTAATTCCTTCATCTTATTCTGGGAGACAATCGGATCGTTCCAGAAATCCCCGTCTTCCATTTCCCGCTCTAACTCCTGGATCTTCTGCTCTTTGTTCGCCAGGTCAAAGTGAATCCCTCACTTCCTGCAGCGGGGCTCTGTATCCGTTCAGAGTCACTTTAAATTGATCAAGTTCTACCACAGTTATCACCTCTTTCATTTTCTGATCGTTTTCTCTTATTTTAGAATATCCACGTTCTTTGTGCAATGTTTTCCCACAATTTTTAAAAGAAAAGCAAGAATCACTAGCCCGATCACGGCTCCGGCTGTATCAATGCACACATCCGTAAACTGTCCTGAGCGCCCCGGCACAAAAAGCTGATGAAACTCATCCGTACACGCATACAGAAATACCGTGCCCAAGGCTGTTAAATATCTCTTTTTCCTCAATTGCCAGCTGCTGTAAAAAGCGAAGGAAAGCAGCCCCAATATGGCATACTCTGTCATATGGGCTGCTTTTCTGACCGGATATTCGATGGCTTCTGCAACAGACTGCACCCTTGCCTGGTTCATCTCCAGCTTTAATACTCTGTTGGCATCCTCCACCACGCGTTCACACACGGTTCCGCTCACCTTGCTCGATTCATCTGACGGCTGGCTGGAAAAGAGAAAGATCACACACATCCACACAACTAACAGTGCTCCTGTCACTCTCCGATAGTTCTTCTGGTTCATTCTCCATCCTTCCGTCTGTCCCTGTTACTCTGCAAGTTTTCCTTGCAGTACCTCAATTGCTTTCTGAATCTGGTTATCATAAGTCTCCTCGTAGGCCTCTCCTTCCGGATCCAGATATTCATATTCCAGTTCAATGTCCGGCTCGATTCCCACCCCGTGGATATAATTTCCGTTCGGGGTAAAGTACTTCGCTGTTGTCAGCTTCACAGCATCCCCGCCCTCCAACGGGAAGTTCGTCTGAACGATTCCTTTTCCATAAGTCGTCGTACCGATTAAGGTACCGTACTCATAATCCTTGATCGCACCGGCAAGAATCTCTGCCGCACTCGCGCTGTCCCCGTTAATCAGGACTGCCATTGGATAATCAAGGTGGGTGTCTCCGGAGGATGTATAGTTCTGTCTGTCACCATTCTTATCCTCTGTGTAAACTACAACGCCTTCCGGCAAAATATCGTCTAAGATCTTCACAACCGATGTCACCAGTCCACCCGGATTGTATCTGACATCTAATACCAGTGCTTCCATGCCCTGCTTTTCCAGGTCGCTCACCGCCTCCTCAAACTGTGTGGCAGTCTCCGACTCAAAGGAATCAATGTGAATATATCCGATCCTATCCTGTAACATCTTATGGGAAACACTCGGCAGCGTGATATCCCTGCGCTCCACATCAAAGGAGAGATATTCTCCGGTAGACGGACGGTAAACTTCCAGATGTACTGTCGTCCCTTCCTCGCCTCGGATCTGTCTTACAAGCTCTGTCAGCTCTAAGGACGTCGCATCTGTATCATCTACAGAAATAATAATGTCATCCTTTAAAAGTCCTGCCTCCTCGGACGGGGTCCCCTCATAGATCTTGTTGACGGTCACTACCATCGTATCCTTATCCTGGCTGAGCCCGGCTCCGATTCCGTAATACTGTCCGGTGACAGATACCTGCATTGCCTCATAGTCTTTGGCGTTGTAGTAAACCGAATATTTATCCCCGATTCCCTCTAACAGTCCCTTGTAGAGACCATCCTGTAAGTCTGCCGTATCCACATCATCATAATAATAGGTGTTGATATACGCGTTCAGCTCATTGATCTTCGAGATCGTGTCGGCGCTTAAAACGCTGCCCCCTTCGGTTCCGCTGTCCTTACTTGTAATCAGGATCTTCGAATTGGTCGCGATACAGCCCACATTGACTGCCACACACCCGATTAACAGAGTGGCGATCACACCTATCACAATCCCTTTTGCCGTGCTTCCTTTCTTCCTCACGGGCTGGTACTCATGTTCCATGCTTCCGTGTCCATTCAAATGATACTTCTGTTCGTCCATAGTTTTCCTTTCCTGCCATGCTTTGCTGTCCTCTGGCGTTTTCTCTTATTTTCAGCATATGTAAAAATTCCCTGTCTGAAGACAGGGAATTCATCTTACTGTTTCTATAAACGCTGTAAACGGTTCCTTTCCCGGTAAGCAGCCCCTTATCCTTTCAGATAACTCCACGGGCTGACATAACTTCCATTTAATGATACACCAAAATGTAAATGATTACCAGTAGAAATACCGGTACTTCCGACATAGGCGATCGTCTGTCCCGCCGTCACACTCTGTCCCACGGAAACAGCCAGTGAAGAACAGTGCATATATACGGTATACAATCCGCCGCCATGGTCAATCATGACATAATTACCTGCGGCACTGCTGTAATTTGCGGACTTCACCACACCTGCGGCTGCCGCCACGATCGTAGCTCCTCCCGCTGCGCCGATATCAAGTCCTTTGTGGTTGGAGGATGCTCCTCCCGTCGGTGATGTTCTAGGGCCATAATCACTCGTGACCCGGGTGCTGCTCGGGCACGGCCAGGTGAATACCCCTCCTGTGTACGGATTTTCCTCCATCGCTTTGCCTGCAGCTGCGGCCGCGGCTGCAGCTGCCGCTTTCTCTGCCTCAATCCGCTTGATCTCTGCGATGATCTCCTCCTGCGCCTGGATCTCGGCCTCATAAGCCTTCGCCTCGCTCTGGGCGTCCGAAATCTCCGATGTGATTCCGGCAAGCTCCGTCTCCTTCTGCTTCATCAACGCTGCAACAGACTGCTTCTCGCTCTCAACGCTAGCCTTCATCGTCTCAAGATCCGCATAATCCTGCTCTAACTGAGCCTTCATCTCCGTGATATTCTCTACGGTCTGCTCATACTCCGTCAGCTTCTGTCTGTCATACTTCTCGATCTGGGAGATATACTCTGCCGCATTCAAAAACTCTGCGACACTTCCAGCCTCAAGCAGCATCTCAAGGTACGAGGTCTGGCTGTTCTCATACATATACCGGATCCTTACCTTCATATCCTCATACTGCTGGTCTGCTGCTTCCTGCGCTGCAACTAACTCCTCCTCAGACTGCGCGATCTCCTCACTCTTCGATGTGAGCTGATTCTCTAAGGTTGTGATCCGGGAGGAAATATCGATAAGCTGTGCGTTCAGCTGCTGCACCTTCTCCTCAACATCCCCCTTGGAGTCCTTCAGGTCATTGATCAGGTTCCGTGCTTCCTTCAGGCGCTTCTCAAGCGCCTTCTTCTCGTTCTGTGCCTCCTTTAAGGACGATGTGGATGATGACGATGTGGAACCGGTTGATTTTGCCTCCACTGTCATGCCGGTCAGCAATACTGCCACCAGCAAAATCGCCACGCTTCGTCTGAAACTTGTTTTTTTCTTCATATCCTTATACTTTCAAATGCTTTCTGATTGTGATGCAGCTGCCTAAAAAGCCGATTCCCACACCAAGTATCAATGCTACCGGAACCAGTGTATGGAATACTTCCTCCACCGGAAGGAAATTCATCATATTGCTGATAAACCGGAACTTGTCCGCAATGTACGCGATAACTTTTCCGTACAGGACATATAAAATGCCAAGCGGAATCGCTGCCCCGATCAGCCCGATAATCATTCCTTCCACAATGAACGGTCCGCGGACAAAAAAGTCTGTCGCACCGATCAGCTTCATAATTCCAATCTCCTCCCGTCTGACGGAAATACCGACGGTGATCGTATTGCTGATCAGAAAGACTGCTACGCCGAGCAGGATCACAATGATTCCTGCTGATATGTACCCGATCAGCTTGTTGAAATCTGTCAGCGTGTTCGCCACGATCTCAGACTGCTTAACGGATCTCACACCATCTATTGTCTGCAAATAATCCACCAGCGACTGCTGCATGGAAACATCCTTCAGATAAATCGCATAGCTGGAAGAATTGACAAGCGGGTTGTCCCCTCCGAAGCTCTCCGCCACGGATTCATTTCCCGCGAAATACCCTTCCTTAAAGCTGTCCCATGCCTCATCTGCGGAAATATAATCGTAATGGTCTACTTCCTCTCTTGCCCCGATCAGCTGTCCGATCTGGTCAATCTGTTCCTGGCTGATGCCGTCGTCAAACAGTACGGTCACTGCCACTCCGGCCTCTGCATCCTTCACCATGGACTGGAAATTCGTCACGATCGTATAGAAAAGACCGAACAGAAAAATGCACGCTGTCATCGTTGCAATTGATGCCAGAGAAAACAGCTTGTTCTTCCAGATATTCTTAATTCCCTGTTTTATCGTATAAAAAAATGTACTAATTCTCATCGCTATAATCACCTTTGCTGTCGTCTGATACAGCACCTTTCTTCATTGTGATTACACGCTTATTCATTGCTTTCACAATCTCAAGATTATGCGTCACAACCACCACAGTCGTTCCACGGCTGTTGATCTCCTCGAGCAGTTTCATAATCTCCCATGCATTGTGATTGTCCAGATTACCGGTTGGCTCGTCCGCAAGCAGAATCTTCGGCTCATTGATCAATGCCCTTGCGATCGCCACACGCTGCTGCTCACCGCCGGAAAGCTGTCTCGGATAGGAACGGTACTTCGCCGCAAGCCCTACCATGGATAACATAGCCGGGACATTCTTCTTAATATTCCGGCTCGACTCGCCGATTACCTTCTGGGCAAATGCGACATTGTCGTAAATATTCCGGTCCTTCAACAGCCTGAAATCCTGAAATACAACCCCGACATTACGCCTGAACTTCGGGATCTGCCTTCTTCTAATCTTATTCAGTTTCCTTCCGTTGATCGTAATCGTGCCCTCTGTCGGCTCAAGCTCTTTGAGCAAAAGCTTAATCAACGTCGACTTTCCCGATCCACTGTCCCCGACAATGAATACGAATTCTCCTGCCTCTATGTCAAGACTTACATCATTAAGCGCAGGGATCCCTGCGGAGTATGATTTGCTGACATGTTCTAACCTAATCATTGCTGCCTCCTGCTTTCTAGTAATCCAGTGACTCCATATACTTCATGTACTTCACAACCATCAGAGCGATCTTGAATGTGATCGCATCCTCGAAGACACGAAGGTCTAATCCGGTATACTTCTGCAGCTTGTCCAGACGGTATACCAGAGTGTTTCTGTGAATATAAAGCTGACGGGATGTCTCGGATACGTTCAGGCTGTTCTCGAAGAACTTATTGATCGTCGTGAGCGTCTCCTCATCGAAATCATCCGGTGACTTGCCGTCAAAAATCTCTTTGATAAACATCTTACATAACGGGATCGGGAGCTGATAGATCAGTCGTCCGATTCCAAGAGTGGAGTATGCGATTACGTCTCTCTCTTCAAAGAAAATCTTTCCTACATCAAGTGCCATCCTCGCTTCCTTGTAGGAACGGGATACTTCCTTGATCTCATTTACAATTGTTCCATATGCCACGTGAACATCCGTGTCCGCATCCGGGCGGAATAAGTTCACGATCACCTCGGCTGTCTTGCCAAGCTCCTCATAACCCTCGTTGTCTGCCACTTCCTTCACAACGATAATATTCTTCTCATCCACAGCTGTGACAAAATCCTTCGACTTGCCCCCGAAAAGACTGCGGATCTTCTCCAGCTCGTTGCCGTCCTTCTCGCGGTTCGTCTCCACGATAAATACCACTCTGCGGACTTCTGTCTCGATGTGCAGCTTCTTGGCCCTGTTATAGATATCCACTAACAGCAGGTTGTCCAGAAGAAGATTCTTGATAAAGTTGTCCTTATCGAATCTCTCCTTGTATGCTACCAGAAGATTCTGGATTTGGAAACTGGCAATTTTACCCACCATATATACATCATCGCTGTCACCGTTTGCGAGCAGGATATATTCCAGCTGATGTTCATCAAATACTTTAAAAAACTGGCAGCCATTCACGACCTGGCTGTCCGCCGGCGATTCTACAAATGCCTGTGCCGGTTCCACATACTTCTCCGCATCCGGAAATGTTGCAGCAAGTACCTTTCCCTCGACATCAATAATGCATAGATCAATTCTTGTTATTCCCTTCAATCCATCAATCGTATTCTGAAGTATCTGATTTGAAATCATATGTTCCGCTCCTTCTCGCTTCGATTCTTTAAAAACCCGTTCTGCAAAAAGTGCCATGCTATCAGCAACTTTCACAATAAAAATCACACTTTTTGCCCTGTAAAAAAACACCTCGGACTTATTTTAATGCAAAATTGCAAAAAAAGAAAGAGGAAATGCATATTATTTTATGCACTTCCTCAACTTTCCTTCTCAAATCGTCATTTTTTCATGTATACAATCTTCACAATCGCATTCTCACTGCTTATTGTATTCCAAAAATCCCTCTCCGAGTACTTCCCGTACATCCGATACGATCACAAATGCATCCGGGTCGATCTCCGATACAATGTCTTTTAACTCCACGATCTGTTTCTTGGATACGACACAGTACAGCATGCATTTGTCCGTCCCGGAATACATGCCCTTCGCATACAGTCCGGTCAGTCCACGGTCGAGCTCCTGTAATACGCGGTCCGCTACCGCCTCGTAATGGTCCGTGATAATAAAAGCAGACTTCGAATACTTAAAGCCTTCCATCAGACCATCGGACACCTTCGTTGTCACAAAAATTGCCACGATCGCATACATTCCGGCTTTAATTCCGAACATATATAATCCGAACAGCACGATCATGGCATCTAACACCTGCATGATCTGCACAACGGAATAATGTCTCACAAAATGCTGCAGCAATACCGCCACCATCTCCGTACCGCCTGTGGTCGCCCTTCCAAGCAGGATCAGTCCCATTCCGGCTCCACCGATACAGCCGCCAAAAACTGCTACCAGGAAATAGTCCTGCTGGGTCAGATCCACCGCCGGGATCACGTAGATCCACGCAGACAGCAGGAATGTCCCAATGATCGTCCGCCAGATGAACCGTTTTCCTTTTACCTTCCACGCAACCAGAAAAAGAGGGATGTTTAAAATCAAGTTGCCGAGCCACAAAGGGATTCCTCCGTCCACGATCCCCTCTGTCACTTCCTTGATCACAATACACAGACCGGTAAATCCACCGGTAACCAGCCCCATTGGATCATACAGGCACTTGATAGCCATTGCAAGAAGCCCTGTTCCGATAATCACCATGATATAGTCCCAGACTACCGACTTTTTATTTAATATCCGCTGCATTACTCTTCCTCTTCATTTCCGTCATAATGATTGATACTGTTCTTTAACTTGCCACGGTGAATCATACTCTTAACATGGTCAAGCACACCGTGCTTCTTCTTATGGAGCGGTGTCCCTCCAATTCCGTACCAGATATTGGCATTCATCTTTTCCCTGTGATCCGCTAGGAACTGCTCCTGCATCGGAGATGGCAGTACTGACACGATCACATCCGGGATCGTTGCATTCATATCATTGATAACCGCATCGAGATCCCCCACACATTTTTCCACCGCATACTCCCCGGCAAAAATGAGCTTTGGAAAAGTCTCTAACAGCTCCTTTTTCTCTGCTTCTAACTTTTCCTCCGTGTCCGCTAGCAGAAAAACACTCTTCTTGTTCCGTTCAATCCGTTTGAAAAATTCGAAGTAGAAATCATTCTCCTCCGTCTCCTTAATCCGCTGCATATTACCAAGCCCTGCCGCCTGAATAATCTCCTTCTCACCGATAACAGCAAGATCCAGGCTTCCTAACACTTTTTTAAGCACCGGGTCTGTCTCCGAATCGATCAGCATCTGCATGGACACACTCTCAATCGTATTGAGCATATTGTTGCTCAGATACCGTTCCACACACATGATCGCTTCCCGGACTGTGTAATTATCCAGCTGTATTCCAAGTATATCTACTTTCTTTATCATGTAACGCTCCTGGTTATTTTTCTCGACATAAGAAAATTTATGCATGTAGTATAGCAAAAGTCTCTTTAGATTTCAAGTTTTGCGCCTTTCCCCTCCTGACGTTTCTTTCTGTTCCCTGCTGCTATTTTCTGACATTTTACGTCATTTTCTTCTTTTTTTTCAATTCTTGCTTTTTCCACAATTATTTATCTTTTTTTCTATTTTGTGCAAGTTTATAATATGTGTACAAAACATACATTCGATGCTTTTTACTATGTAAACCTGTTATTCACGTTCTTTTTCTGTGGATAACGTTGATAACTCTGTGCATAACTTATTTTTGTTGATATTTCGCCACTTTTTGCAGTGGATAACTTTCGGATAAGTTTTCAACATTTTGTGACTATTTTTTCCACAAAGACGAATCATTGTGCATATGTTATAAAATTCACGATGCTCTGGCACAAATTATTATTTGACAGTTTCAGCAGATCATGCACTAACAGCCCTCGAGCACTTCCTTTATACGCAAAAACCCCGCCAGCAAACCCGGCGGGGTAAAAATTCTCTTTTCTTTTAGAAAATACGTCTTACAGAAAGTACGGATCTATATGTAGCTGTGGAATACTTGATACCACTGGATGGTGTACTTGCATGTACGATCGTATTGTTGCCTACATAGATTCCAACATGTCCACTGTAGCATACGATATCTCCCGGCTGTGCTTCGGAAAGGCTTACTTCATATCCGCAGCCTCTCTGTCCGCTGGAAGAATGTGGCAGGCTGATTCCGAACGCTGCGTAGACAGACATAACGAATCCGGAGCAGTCTGTACCGTTGGTAAGACTGGAACCACCGTATACATACGGGTTACCGATGAACTGACATGCATAACTTGCTACTGCCTGTCCATCTGATCCGCTCGGTGCAGAGTAGGAACTGGATGATCCTGAGGAGCTCGATGTGCTTGTGGAGGAACCTGAGCTGCTCTTAGAGGATTTGGATGCTTTCTTCTTGGCTGCCTCTGCCGCTGCAGCTGCTGCCTGACGCTCAGCTTCCTCTTTCGCAAGTCTTGCTTCCTCTTCTGCCTTGGACTCTGCTGTCACAAAATCAGTCCAGAGATTGACATAATCTGTAGAAACATATCCATCTCCTTCCTCAGTTGTTACGATGACCCATCCGGTATCCTTCATGGAATCATCCACTACAACGAAGTCATCACCCTCACCAAGCATGGTCAGAATGCTGGACTCTGTGGAAGGCTCTGTTCTGACATATAATGTCGTGGTTGTTACCGTCGCATAACGGGTGCTCACACGTCTTGCAAGCTCCTCATCTCCGGTTACCACATATTCTGCCTTGACATATCCGGTTACACTTCCGGATGTGATCTTATACCAGCCATCGTCTGTTGTCTCTAATACGGTAGCTGCGGAATTGTTGTATAACTTTCCTAATACTTCACTGTCTGTGTTCGCCTCCGCACGGACATTCACGTAATTATTCACCTGTGCGATCGCGATATCAGCATATTCAGAAGCAACGATCGGAACGTCATTCTCGCTTACCTGTTCCTCTGCTGCTTCTTCGGACTGTGCTGCCGCTTCGGCTGCCTGTGCCTCAGCTGCTTTGTCAGTGTCGATCAGGCACTGGGATAACATCTTGGAAAAACCTGCTGCCGGTGAACCATTCGATGTGGTTCCGGTTGCGATGACAGAGGAAACACCACTTGCCTGTGCTCCATATGTTCCAACTCCTGCTCCCCCGATTAAAATGACACCTGCCAGCAGACAGCTTGCCAGTCTTTTCATCCTATATTGCATTTGTTTCATGCCTCCTGAAACTCATTTGTTACGAATTTGTTACAATTATTACGTGGTTATTATAACAAAGTTAAAAAGAGCTGTCAACTGTTATCTTGGTGGAGGAAGACGCTTTTGGGGCTTGCTCTTTGATTTATGTTTTGGCTCGCCGGGAAGCCAGCTTCCACTTGGATGATGTAGTGTATGCAGCCGCTCTGACGATAGGCTGTGGGCGGAAAGACTTGTGTGAGCCCTCCGAAATTCCATTACGCCAGGCACTCCGATGAGCCCCTAAGCGGCTGATTCTCTCAGCAACGGCTTCGAGAATCAACCAG
>CAKRFH010000063.1:0-18678 GCA_934320555.1 uncultured Roseburia sp. | reverse complement strand
AAGGAGGATTTATGAAAGCAATCTCATTAGCAAACGAACTTGCAGGAAATTCTTACCCGGGACGTGGTATTGTGATTGGAAAATCTGCAGACGGAAAATATGCAGTGACCGCTTATTTTATTATGGGAAGAAGCGAGAACAGCAGAAACCGTGTATTTGTGGAAGACGGTGAGGGAATCCGCACACAGGCATTTGATCCTTCGAAGTTGAGTGACCCGAGCCTGATTATTTACGCTCCGGTACGTGTACTTGGAAATAAAACGATCGTGACAAACGGCGACCAGACGGATACGATCTATGAGCTGATGGACAAGCAGCAGACTTTTGAGCAGGCACTTAGAACAAGAGAATTTGAGCCGGATGCCCCGAACTATACACCTAGAATCTCCGGCATTATGCATATTGAAAACGGAACTTATAACTATGCAATGTCTATTTTAAAGAGCAACAACGGCAACCCGGACGCATGTAACCGCTATACGTTTGCTTATCAGAATCCGGTGGCAGGCGAGGCACATTTCATCCATACTTATATGGGCGATGGCAATCCACTTCCAAGCTTTGAGGGTGAACCGAAGTTAGTGGAATTAGACGGGGACATCGACAGCTTTACAAAGCTTGTATGGGAGAACCTGAATGAGGAGAACAAGGTATCCTTATTTGTAAGATATATTGAGATCGAGACTGGAAAATACGAGACAAGAATTGTAAATAAAAATCAGTAAGCAATACGAAGAAGAGCAGCAGTCAGGATAACAAATCAGAAAAAGACGGAGCAGGAGACGAAGATGAAAGAATTAGAATTAAAATACGGATGCAACCCAAACCAGAAACCTTCCAGAATCTATATGGAGAATGGAGAGCTTCCTATTAAAGTGTTAAACGGCAAACCGGGATATATCAATTTCCTGGATGCCTTCAATGGCTGGCAGTTAGTAAGCGAGTTAAAGAGAGCAACCGGGCTTCCGGCAGCAACCTCTTTCAAACATGTATCGCCAGCCGGAGCAGCAGTGGGACTTCCGCTTTCTGACGTGGAGAGAAAGATTTACTGGGTGGATGACATGGACGTGGAGTTCACACCGCTTGCAAACGCGTACATCAGAGCAAGAGGCGCGGACAGAATGTCTTCCTTCGGAGATTTTATTTCATTATCAGATGTCTGTGACAAAGAGACTGCACTTGTTATTAAGAGAGAGGTTTCTGATGGCGTGATCGCACCGGGATACACAGACGAAGCGTTGGAGATTTTAAAAGCCAAGAAAAAAGGCAATTATAACGTGATCGAGATCGACCCGAATTACGTTCCGGCTCCGGTGGAGCACAAGGAAGTGTTCGGTATTACATTCGAGCAGGGAAGAAATGAGCTTGTGATCGACGAACATTTCTTTGACAATGTGGTTACCGAGAATAAAGAGATCCCGGAAAAAGCAAAGATGGATCTTGCAATCGCAATGATTACTTTAAAATATACACAGTCAAACTCTGTATGCTATGTCAAAGGCGGACAGGCAATCGGAATCGGAGCCGGACAGCAGTCAAGAATCCACTGTACCCGTCTTGCAGGATCCAAAGCGGACAACTGGTGGCTGCGCCAGTCTCCACAGGTGCTTGGCTTGCAGTTCTTAGATAAAATCGGACGTGCAGACAGGGACAACGCGATCGACCTTTACATCGGGGAAGATTATATGGATGTGCTGGCAGATGGTGCATGGGAGAATATTTTCAAAGTGAAACCGGAAGTGTTCACAAGAGAAGAGAAGCGGGCATGGTTAGATAAAAATACCGGTGTGGCACTTGGATCGGATGCGTTCTTCCCATTCGGGGACAATGTTGAGCGTGCTCATAAGAGCGGTGTGCAGTATATCGCACAGCCGGGCGGATCCATCCGTGATGACAATGTCATTGATACATGTAATAAATATGATATTGCGATGGCATTTACAGGAATCCGTCTGTTCCATCACTAAGAGTAAAGAAAATGGCAGAAGTGTGTTGTAGAAAACGTATTTCTGTATCATCAAAAAAAGGATTGACCGGGCAATAGCGCAGCGCGGGTCAATCCTTTTTCTTTTGTTACGGAAGCAGTACCATCTCCCGCGTGTATTCGTTCCGCGCTGCCACATGCGTCTTCTGCGAGAGAACCTGTTCGTACAGATCCGCGGCAAAAATATCTTTTTCCAGAACAGAAAAAGCCGAAGCAGAAAGCTTCTGTCTGGCATCGGCGAGTTTCCCGATCAATGGAACCGAAGCCTGTTTTTTGATTTCAGACAGGACGGCAGAGGAGGACTTCCGGAAACCGAGCGGCCGGATGTAAGGCACGATCCCGGATTCTTTTGCAACAGTATAGTCTGTGTCGGAAATACCGAGAAGCTGATGTGTGAAAATGCGGCTGATACGGGTGCCGGTCGTGTCTTTTGTCTGGTTTAACGCGGTGAACTGCGTGAAATCTGTGAAGGAACATAGATTTCCTTTTAACCGTCTTGCAATGTCCGGGTTACAGTCCGGGGCAGCCGAAAGCTCCTCCACAGAACGGGAGAGCAGCAGGTACCTTAATATAGAAGAAAAATCATCTGCATCTATTATTTTTCCGGCGGAAAGTGCCTCGGAAAAAACAGACAAAGCGGAAGCGGGCATGGCATTCGACAGTTGTTCTGACTGCAGATCGGATAAAAAAGCAGCCTTTCCTGCAACGAGGGAGCGGATAGCGGTGGCAGATGGGTGGATACCGGAAATGGATTTGCTGTGATAGCAGTTCCCCTCCCGGACAATCGGATAAGGGGAAATGTTTCCGGTTCCGGATGCCAGTGCTTTCAGATATTCGATGGCAAGAATATTGTTCGGGGAAGCAAGCACGGCAGAGAGCGCTCCGTCTGCATCTCCGAGAAACGCTGTCAGTGCAGCAGCGCGGGCTGACGGAAAGTTTTTCCCGGACTTTAACTGTGCGTTCAGTACATCCCGATAGAGATCCGGTTCCCGGGTGAGACAGTCCGCAATCCGGTTTAAAAGGGCTGTGTCAGAGGTCTCTGCGCCGAAGCACAGCCTGTCCACACATCCCGTCTGTTCGAAAAGCCGGACGCCGGCCGTGGCAAAATATTCCGCCGAGGAAGTTGCCCAGATGACCGGCAGCTCCAGCACAAGATCGGCACCGCAGGCGAGTGCCATTTTGGCTCTTGCATATTTATCGACAATCGCCGGCATGCCGCGCTGGACAAAATCACCGCTCATGGCGACAATGATAAAATCGGTATCTGTCTCCTCGCGGATCTTCCGGATCTGATAGAGATGTCCGTTGTGAAATGGATTGTATTCTGCGATAATGCCGGTTATTTTCATGTGAAAAGTACCTTTCTTTTTTGCTTTGCAAGTTATATATAGTAAGATTACCCGCTTTTTATAGAAAAGACAACCGAAAAATGAATGACAGGAAAAACATTTGGATATTTGTTAAAAGATTGACAATCTGTTTTGCATTTTATACATGAAAATAAACAAAAACTGGCAGAAAATGGCTTGCCCAAGGGGGGAGAAAGTCGTATACTAAAGTTATATGAGGTCATTCCGGGATGCCGGAAAAGCATACGGATGGCAAACAATGAAAAGAGATATCATAAGGAGAAAAATCATGAACGTATTAGTAATTAACTGTGGAAGCTCATCCCTGAAGTATCAGCTGATCGATTCTGAGAGCGAAGCTGTACTGGCAAAAGGACTCTGTGAGAGAATTGGAATCGACGGAAGATTAGTATATCAGAAGACAGGTCTTGACAAAGAGATCACAGAAGCAGCGATGCCTACCCACAAACAGGCGATCCAGATGGTATTAGATGCGATCGTAAATCCTGCAACAGGTGCATTAAAGAGCCTTGCTGAGGTAGATGCAGTTGGACACCGTGTCGTACACGGCGGTGAGAAGTTCGCAAGCTCTGTTGTACTGACCGAGGAAGTACTTGCACAGATCGAAGAATGTAATGATCTTGCACCTCTTCACAACCCGGCAAATCTGATCGGTATCCGTGCCTGCCAGGAATTAATGCCAAACGTACCAATGGTTGGTGTGTTCGATACTGCTTTCCATCAGACTATGCCGAAGAGAGCATATCTTTATGGTCTGCCACACGAGTACTATGAGAAGTACAAGGTAAGAAGATACGGCTTCCACGGCACAAGTCACAGCTTCGTATCCAAGCGTCTCGTAGAGTACCTCGGTATGGATCTTGACAACTCCAAAGTGATCGTAGCACACCTTGGAAACGGTGCTTCTATCAGTGCAGTTGTAAATGGCAAATGTGTGGATACTTCCATGGGTCTTACTCCATTGGAAGGTCTTGTAATGGGAACCCGTTCCGGTGATATCGATCCGGCTATCATGGAGTACATTGCAAAGAAAGAAAACCTCGATATCGAAGGTGTTATGAACGTATTAAATAAGAAATCCGGTGTACAGGGAATGTCCGGATTATCTTCAGACTTCCGTGATCTTCAGGCAGGCCACGAAGCAGGAAACGAGCTTGCAACGAATGCGATCGAAGTATTCAGCTACCGCGTTGCAAAATACATCGGTTCCTATGTGGCAGCCATGAACGGTGTGGATGCGATTGCTTTCACAGCAGGTATCGGCGAGAATGTAAGCCTTGTACGTGAGAAGGTTCTGTCATATCTTGGATACCTTGGAATTACCGTAGATACAGAGATGAATAACGCAACTCACGGTGAGGAAGCAGTGATCTCCACAGCAGATTCCAAGGTAAAAGTATGCGTCATTCCGACCAACGAAGAGCTTGCAATTGCAAGAGAAACAGTAGCACTGGTATAGAAAAATACCTGTCAAGGAAAAAAACTTGACAATAAATCAAAAAAAGAGTTGACAAAAGAAATTCACCTATGTATAATCATTTAGGTGTGAAAACCTCGCGACAAAGAGTTTGGGCTTTTAGCGAGCTTTAGGGAGAACGCTGTGATTATAGATATTTCAGACATTGTATCTTGTGAGAACAAGGAAGTAACAGAACAAGTTCAGATCGAGTTAGAGTCTTTTGTATCGAGATTAGGTGAGTTCCCGATCATCGAAAAGGCGCCGGTAGAGCTGCGTATCGCAAACGAAGAGGGCAGGAAGCTGACCATTACAGGTGTTGTGGATATCGTTGCTTCAATTCCGTGTGACCGTTGTCTGGAAGAAGTTCCGACAAGAATCCATTTTGACATCGACAAGGAGTTCCGCCTTGCGGATTCTGCAATCTGCGATGAAGAGATGGAGGAGATAGACTACCTGATTGGATTTGATCTGGATATAGATAGACTTATCTATGGAGAGATTTTGGTAAACTGGCCAATGAAAGTTCTGTGCAGTGATGATTGCAAAGGAATTTGCAAAGTGTGCGGAATGAACCTTAACAAAGGAAACTGCAATTGCCAGAAAACAGAACTGGATCCAAGAATGGCAGCAATCCAAGATGTCTTTAACAAATTTAAGGAGGTGTAAGTAAATGTCAATTTGTCCAAAGAACAAATCTTCCAAAGGAAGAAGAGATAAAAGAAGAGCAAACTGGAAAATGACTGCTCCAGCATTAGTAAAATGCAGCAAATGTGGTGAATTAATGATGCCTCATAGAGTTTGCAAGAACTGCGGATCATATAATAAAAAAGAGATTATTCCTCAGGACTAATCAGCAGGATTATTTTGAACACGCAATAAGAACCTTTCAGAACTGGAAGGTTCTTTTTCTTTGCCAATTTTATGCAATTTTTATAAATACAGTCATTGTGATACCGGTTTGATTGTGATATAATTCCTTTCAGTATTGCAATATAGAAGAAAGGCATTGACATATGGGTGAATTATTTAATCTTGACAACAAATTTTTTCAGGGGCTGAACAAAGTGATCGACTGTATCTGCTTAAGCTTTATGTGGCTGCTTTTGTGCATCCCACTTGTGACAGCAGGGGCGGCAACGACAGCTTTATATTATACAGTGAACAAGGTGATCCGTAACAACCGCAGTTACATCTGGAAGGAGTTCTGGCATTCGTTCCGTGTGAATTTCAAGCAGTCGACGATTGTGTGGGTGATCGTATTTTTACTGTACAGCCTGTTGGCATTTGACTGCTATGTGATGTACCAGTTCGCAAAGCAGGGAGCTTCTTATGGAAGTTTATATATTGTGTTTGCAGTGATTATGCTGTTTGTCACCATGTGGGTGATCTACCTGTTCCCTTATCTGGCACGGTTTGAGATTAAGACGAGACTGTTATTGAAGAACTGCGCACTGATTGCGATCGGAAATATCGGTAAGACTATTTTACTGCTACTCCTTTTGGTGGCAGCAGTGTTGGTCTGCTATGTGTTCCCACCGGCATTGCTGCTGATTCCGGCAGTTTACATGCTGCTTGCAAATTATATTTTAGAGAAGATCTTCTTAAAATATATGAGCCCAGAGGATATCGAAGCAGAGAAGGAACGCAATCAGGAATATTTTAATTAGGTTCGTTGTACATATTGATTTTGTAAAAAAGATATAGTATATTCTGTATAGATTGCAGGATATACGAATGCGATTAAGGAATGGAGAATAGCATGCAGCAGGAGATAACGAAAGTCGCAGTAGATGCAATGGGTGGCGACAATGCACCGGCAGAACTGGTAAAAGGTGCAGTGGACGCGGTAAATGGCAGGTCTGACATTAAGGTGCTGTTAGTAGGACAGCAGGATGTTGTGAACAAAGAGCTTGAGAAGTACACGTATCCGAAGGAGCAGATCGAGGTCGTGCATGCGGAGGAAGTGATCGAGACGGCAGAGCCGCCGGTGAATGCGATCCGCAGGAAGAAGCAGTCGTCTATTGTAGTCGGCATGAATATGGTGAAGCAGAAGGAAGCAGATGCATTCGTATCAGCCGGAAGTTCCGGTGCGATTCTTGTCGGAGGACAGGTGATCGTCGGAAGGATCCGTGGAATCGAACGTCCGCCGCTTGCACCGTTGATCCCGACAGAGAAAGGTGTGTCCCTTCTGATTGACTGTGGTGCAAATGTGGATGCAAGAGCTTCCCATCTGGTACAGTTTGCAAAGATGGGTTCCATTTACATGGAGCATGTGGTAGGGATCAAGAACCCGCGTGTCGCAATCGTGAATATCGGCGCGGAGGAAGAGAAGGGCAATGCGCTCGTGAAGGAGACGTTCCCGCTTCTGAAGGAGTGCACGGATATCAACTTTGTCGGAAGCATCGAAGCGAGGGAGATCCCGCATGGCGAAGCAGACGTTATCGTCTGTGAGGCATTTGTGGGAAATGTCATCTTGAAGCTTTATGAAGGACTGGCAGGAACGTTGGTCGGTGCTATCAAGAAAGGTATGATGAGCACGTTAAGAAGTAAGATCGGCGCTGCATTGGCACTCCCGGCATTGAAGTCAACGCTGAAAGCGTTTGATGCCACACAGTATGGCGGTGCGCCGCTGCTCGGACTGAATGGGCTTGTTGTGAAGACGCACGGCAGTGCGAAAGCAGTCGAAGTGACGAACTCGATTTATCAGTGTGTGACATTCAAAGAACAGGATATCAATGGAAAAATTAAGAAAAATATTTTAAGTTCAGAAGAACAGGAAGGAATGTAAGTATGGAATTTGAAAAGCTGAAAAAAATTATTGCGGAAGTATTAAATGTGGATGAAGAGGAAATCACAACAGACACTACTTTTGTAGACGACCTTGGAGCAGATTCCCTGGATATTTTTCAGATTATTATGGGCTTAGAGGAAGAATTTGATATTGAGATTCCAAACGAAGAAGCTGAGAAGATTGTAACAGTTGGCGATGCAGTGGAACAGATCAAGAATGCTTTGAACTCATAAAAATAAATTGATCATACAGGCTGTCGCAGCAGATACATTCTGGGTGTGACAGCCTCTTTACGTTCAGGAAGCATGGAAAGATGAGAGGTTTTTTCTTTTTTTATAAGAAGAGCAGCAGCGGAGAAGAAGCAGCATAACGGTTATGGAAAAAGAAAGAACCTCTGGAACAGATCGTGCCTGGCGGTACGGGGAAAAGAGGAAAATATGGATAATTTAAAAGAACTACAGGGAAAGATCGGGTATCAGTTCAAACAGGAAGGACTGTTAAGACAGGCGGTGACACACAGTTCGTTTGCGAATGAGAAGCATTTGAAGAAGCATTCGGACAACGAGCGCCTGGAATTTTTGGGGGATGCGGTATTGGAGATTGTTTCCAGTGAATTTTTGTATAAGACGTATCCGAATAAGAGTGAGGGAGATCTGACGAAGCTTCGCGCCAGCTTAGTCTGTGAGCCGACATTGGCGCTCTGCACAAGGGAGCTGGACCTTGGAAAGTATCTGTTCCTTGGAAAAGGGGAGGATCAGACTGGTGGAAGAAAGCGGAATTCCATTCTTTCCGATGCACTGGAATCTGTTATTGGAGCTATCTATTTAGACGGTGGATTTGAACCGGCAAAGACTTTTATACACAGATTTATTCTGACAGACATTGAACACAAGAAGCTGTTCTATGACTGTAAGACAAGCTTACAGGAAGTGATTCAGGGAAATTATGACGAGGAGCTGAATTACCGGCTTGTATCCGAGGAAGGACCGGATCATGACAAGAGCTTTTCCGTTGAGGCAAGGATCGGGGAGCGGGTGATCGGCACCGGTGTCGGCCACACGAAGAAAGCGGCAGAGCAGGAGGCAGCTTATCAGGCACTACTGCTGTTACGTCCGATGAAGAAGAAATAGTCCGGGAAATGGAGTTATAAAATGTATCTGAAAAGTATAGAAGTCCAGGGATTCAAGTCGTTTGCAAACAAGATTGTATTCGACTTCCATAACGGAATCACCGGCATTGTCGGACCGAACGGAAGTGGAAAGAGTAACGTTGCGGATGCAGTGCGCTGGGTGTTGGGGGAGCAGAGTGCGAAACAGCTCCGTGGTGCAAGCATGCAGGATGTCATCTTTTCCGGAACCGAGAATAGAAAACCGTTAAGCTATGCCTATGTGGCGATCACGATGGATAACTCGGACCATCAGCTTGGAATTGATTATAAGGAAGTGACGGTGGCACGAAGAGTTTACCGCTCCGGCGAGAGCGAGTACCTGATCAATGGCAGCCCGTGTCGTCTGAAGGATGTGACGGAGCTTTTTTATGATACCGGTATCGGTAAGGAAGGATATTCCATTATCGGACAGGGACAGATTGAGAAGATCTTAAGCGGAAAGCCGGAAGAGAGACGTGAGCTGTTCGACGAGGCTGCCGGGATTGTAAAGTATAAGAAGCGCAAGGCTGCAGCCCAGAAGAAGTTGGAGAATGAGCGGGAAAATCTGGTGCGTGTGAACGACATTTTGGCAGAGTTAGAGCGCCAGGTCGGACCGCTGGAACGTCAGGCGGAGAAGGCAAGGATCTATCTGAAACGTAAGGAAGAGCTGAAATCGTATGATGTGAACGTTTTTTTGCTGGAAATGGAACGCATGGAGCGGGAACAGAAGGAGATAGAGGGTAAGCGTGCGCTTGCAGACGGGGAGTACCAGGAGGCAAAGAAAGCCTACGAGCAGATCAAGGCAGAGTATGAGAAGCTAGAACAGGATATCGCCGCAGAGGATGAGAAGATCGAGCAGATCCGCGGAGAACGCAACGAATCGGCACTGGCGAAGGGAAGATTGGAGAACCAGATCGAGATCTTGAATGAACAGATCCGTTCTGCCAACCAGACAGACGAGCATATGAAGAGCCGCCTGGCTTCGATCGAGAAGGAGCGGGAACAGCGGCTAGAAGCGCTGGAGAGCCACGAGCGGGAACTTCGGGAAGCACAGGAAAAGGTGGCAGAGACCGAGCAGACACTCGCGGCGGAAAAAGAAACGTTAGAGGCTGTCCGCAGGGAGACGGCGGAGGCATCTGCAGCGATAGAGCGCGGAAAGAATGAGATCATTGAACTGTTGAACCAGAAGGCATCGGTGAAGGCGCGCCAGCAGAGATTTACCACGATGGAGGAACAGGTCAATATCAGAAAAGCCCACCTGACACAGCGTCTGCTTGCCAGAAAGACAGAGGAGGCAGATCTGGACTCTGTTCTTGCCGGGTATCAGAAGGAATTAGAGCAGGTCAACCAGAAGATTGACAGCTTACGGAAAGATGGTATGGCGATGGAGGAACAGAGCCGCGGCTGGAAGAGAAAGTCTGCGGAGACCTCCAGAGAGTTAGAGGAAGCGGTGACACGTTTCCACAAAGAACAGTCCCGGCTGGAATCCTTAAGAAACATCGCAGAGCGCTATGACGGTTACGGAAACAGCATCCGCAGGGTCATGGAGCAGAAGGGCAGGAAGCCGGGCTTGTGCGGAGTTGTTTCCGACCTGATCCAGGTGGAGAAGAAGTATGAGACTGCGGTTGAGACCGCACTCGGCGGAAGTATCCAGAATATCGTGACGGAAGACGAGGATACTGCAAAAGAGATGATCGAATTCTTAAAACAGAACCGGTACGGACGTGCCACCTTCCTTCCGCTGACGAGCGTGGATGGAAGAGGTTCCTTTAAGAATATGGATGTGCTGCGGGAGCCGGGAGTGATCGGGCTTGCCAGCACGCTTGTTAAGACGGAGAGCAAATACGAGGGTGTTGTGGCGTACCTGTTAGGACGTGTTGTCGTGGCAGAGTCGATCGACGATGCAGTCCGTCTGGCGAAGAAGAATCATTATACGTTAAATATTGTAACCCTTGAGGGAGAACTCTTACGGCCGGGCGGATCCTTAACCGGAGGTGCATTCCGCAACAGCAGCAATCTTCTGGCGAGAAAGAGGGAGATGGAAGAGCTCGAGAGCTCCGTGAAGCAGTTAGAACAGTTTGTGAAGGAAAAAAGAAACCGTCTGGAGGAGATTAAGACGGCGCAGAGCCTCCTTTCCGATGATATGGAAGAGAACCGCAGCCAGATCCAGGAACAGTACATTTTACAGAACACGGCAAAAATGAATGTTGACCGGATGATGGAACAGAAGCAGGAGAGTGATAACACGTACACCGGACTGCAGGCGGAGAACCAGGAACTGGATTTACAGCTTGCAGAGATTGCGGAGAACAAGGCGAAGATTCTTGCTGAGACTGAGTATGCTGCGAAGAGAGAACAGCAGATCGGTGAGGAGAATGAGAACTGGCAGAAGCTCTTAGATGAGAAATCCATAAAAGAGCGGGAACTGTCCACGAAAGTGTCAGAGACTGTCTTAGAACTTGCAGGAATCCGACAGAGGGCAGAATTTGCTGCACAGAACAGAGACCGTATTGTCAGTGAAATCCGTCATTATGAAGAGGAAGCGAAGTCCGTACAGGAAGAAGCACTGTCTGCAAAAGAGGAAGCAGCAGGAAAACAGCAGGAGATCGAAGAGATCCAGAAAACACTGCTTGCATCACAGGATCACGGAAAGCAGCAGGAGGATGCACTGAGGGAACATCTTGCAAAGAAGGAAGAGATGTCAGCGGTTTACCATGGCTTTTTCCAGAAGCAGGAGGAGATCTCAGGAAAGATTTCGAACCTCGACAAAGAACTTTTCCGGTTAAACAGCCAGAAGGAGAAGTTAGAGGAAGCGGAGGAGAGCCAGACAAACTATATGTGGAATGAGTACGAGCTGACTCTGCACGCTGCAATGGAATTAAAAGTGGAGGCCAAGGGAAGCCTCACAGAGCTGAAAAAGCAGATCGCATCCATAAAAGATGAGATCCGGAAACTCGGGGATGTCAATGTCAATGCGATCGAGGATTACAAAGAAGTGTCGGAGCGTTATGAGTTCTTAAAAGGACAGCACGACGACCTGATCGAAGCAGAGAAGACGTTAGTCGGGATTATCGAGGATCTGGATGAGGGTATGCGGAAGCAGTTCTTAGAGAAGTTTGCCGAGATCCAGAAAGAGTTCGATAAAGTGTTTAAGGAGCTGTTCGGAGGTGGAAAAGGTTCCTTGGAGCTTGTGGAAGGGGAGGATATCTTAGAGTGTGGCATCCGGATTATCGCACAGCCGCCTGGAAAAAAATTGCAGAATATGATGCAGATGTCCGGTGGTGAGAAATCCTTAACCGCGATTTCCCTGCTCTTTGCCATCCAGAATTTGAAACCGTCCCCGTTCTGTCTGTTAGATGAGATTGAAGCGGCGCTAGACGATTCGAACGTCGGACGTTTTGCAAAGTATCTGCACAAGCTGACACAGAACACACAGTTTATCGTCATCACGCACAGACGTGGTACGATGGCGGCGGCAGACCGTCTATATGGTATCACCATGCAGGAGAAAGGTGTGTCCACATTGGTATCGGTCGATCTGATCGAGAGTGACCTTGACCGGTAGGATTGACAGGCAGTTGGCTAAGTAAGATTTGAATATAAAAGGAAGTGAGGATAAGAGAATGGGCGAGGAAAAGAAAGGCTTCTGGAGCCGGTTAGTATCCGGCCTCAGCAAGACAAGAGATAATATTGTTTCCGGGATAGATTCCGTGTTCCGGGGATTTTCCAATATTGATGACGAGTTCTATGAAGAGATCGAAGAGATCTTAATTATGGGAGATATCGGGGTGAATGCGACCGAGTCGATCATTGAGAACCTGAAGCAGAAGGTGAAGGAAAAACATATTAAGGAACCGGCAGAGTGTAAAGAGCTTCTGATCAGCAGTATCAAGGAGCAGATGGATGTCGGAGAGACAGCATACCGTTTTGAAAATGAAAAATCCGTTGTGCTTGTGATCGGTGTAAACGGAGTAGGAAAGACAACATCTGTAGGAAAGCTTGCCGGAAAATTAAAAGACCAGGGCAAGAAAGTCATTTTAGCAGCAGCGGATACTTTCCGTGCGGCAGCGGGAACCCAGCTTCAGGAGTGGGCAAACCGTGCCGGAGTGGAGATGATCGGTGGTCAGGAGGGCGCAGACCCGGGCGCGATCGTATACGATGCAGTTGCAGCGGCAAAGGCAAGAAATGCAGATGTGTTACTGTGTGATACGGCGGGAAGACTGCATAATAAAAAGAACCTGATGGAGGAGCTTCGCAAGATCAACCGTATTTTAGAAAAAGAATATCCGGATGCATTCCGCGAGACACTTGTCGTATTAGATGCGACAACCGGACAGAATGCATTAGCACAGGCAAGGGAGTTTGCAGAGGTGGCAGACATTACCGGAATTATTTTAACGAAGATGGACGGAACCGCCAAGGGTGGTATTGCCGTAGCGATCCATTCAGAGCTTGGCATTCCGGTCAAGTATATCGGAGTCGGTGAGACGATTGAAGATTTACAGAAGTTTGACTCAAATCAGTTCGTAAATGCGCTGTTTGACATAAAAGAAGAATAGGATGGAGCAAGGAGGAGAATATGCTGACATTAGACAAATTTGAAGAGGCATCAGAGAAAGTAAAAGAGGTAACGACAGAGACAAAGCTTGTCTACAGTGACTATTTCAGCCAGCAGACAGGAAATAAGGTTTATTTAAAACCGGAAAATATGCAGTTCACAGGCGCATACAAGGTGCGTGGTGCATATTATAAGATCAGTACACTGACCGAGGAGGAGAGACAGAAAGGCTTAATCACAGCATCCGCAGGAAACCATGCGCAGGGGGTTGCATACGCAGCAAAATGCTATGGCTGCAAGGCAGTGATCGTGATGCCGACCACAACACCGCTCATTAAAGTAAACCGTACCAAGAGCTACGGCGCTGAGGTTGTCCTTTACGGAGATGTGTACGACGAGGCATGCCAGAAGGCATATGAGCTCGCAGAGCAGGAAGGATATACGTTCATCCATCCATTCGATGATCTTGCAGTGGCAACCGGACAGGGAACCATCGCCATGGAGATTTTTAAGGAGCTTCCACTCGTGGAATATATTCTTGTCCCGATCGGAGGAGGCGGACTTGCAACAGGTGTTTCCACTTTGGCGAAGCTTTTAAATCCGAAGATCAAAGTGATCGGTGTGGAACCGGCGGGTGCAAACTGTATGCAGGCATCTTTTGCAGCGGGCAAAGTAACCACACTTCCGAGTGTCAACACGATTGCAGACGGTACAGCAGTCAAGACACCGGGAAGCAAGATTTTCCCTTACATTCAGGAGAATCTCGACGATATCATTACCGTGGAAGACGATGAGTTAGTGGCAGCATTCCTTGATATGGTAGAGAATCATAAGATGATCGTGGAGAATTCCGGTCTTCTTACTGTGGCAGCGTTAAAGCATCTGGATGTGGCAGATAAGAGAATCGTGTCTATTTTAAGTGGTGGAAATATGGATGTGATCACGATGTCTTCTGTTGTACAGCAGGGACTGATTTTAAGAGACCGTATCTTCACGGTATCCGTTCTGCTTCCGGACAAGCCAGGTGAGCTGTGCAAGGTATCCGGCATTATTGCAAAGGAGCAGGGCAATGTTATTAAGTTAGAGCACAACCAGTTCGTTACGACAAACAGAAGTGCAGCCGTAGAGCTCCGCATTACCTTAGAGTGTTTCGGAACAGATCATAAGAAACAGATCTTAAAAGCATTAGAACAGGAAGGTTACAAGCCGAAAGTGGTCCGTACCAGCTTATAAGTGATAGAAGTAATATTTAATTGAAAACGGCCTTGAAATCGAATAAGATAGAGGTGGAAATAATTATATCCGGACGGAACTGCCCGGATCAGGAAGGGGTAACTGAAAATGAAAAAAATAGAAGAGTATGTAAGAACAATTCCGGATTTTCCGGAACCGGGTATCATGTTCCGGGATGTGACAAGCGTGCTGCAGGATCCGGACGGATTAAAGTTAGCGATTGATTCCATGATTAAGCTTTTAGATGGTGTGGATTTTGATATTATCGCAGGCGCAGAGTCAAGAGGATTTATTTTTGGCATGCCGATCGCCTATGCACTGGGCAAGGCATTTGTTCCGGTCCGCAAGAAAGGCAAACTTCCGTGTGAGACAGTATCAGCAGAATATGATCTTGAGTATGGCAAGGCAAGCATTGAGATCCATAAGGATGCCATTAAACCGGGACAGAAGGTAGTATTAGTGGATGACCTGATCGCAACCGGCGGTACAATGGAGGCAAGCTGCAGACTGGTAGAGCAGCTTGGAGGCGAAGTAGTGAAGATCCTTTTCTTGATGGAACTTGCAGGGTTAAAAGGACGTGAGAAGCTGAAGGGATACGATGTGGCTTCTGTTATCACATACGAAGGAAAATAAAGCTACAGAAAACTGACTGTCACGGAAATGATGTCTGTGACAGTCAGATGCTGTATAAAGGAAAATGGAGAATAGTTATGTTAGAAAAGATGTTTCATTTAAAAGAAAATCACACAACGGCAAAGACAGAGGTATTAGCAGGTATCACCACTTTTATGACAATGGCGTATATTCTTGCAGTCAACCCGTCCATGTTAGCGGCAGCCGGAATGGATAAGACAGCCGTTTTAATGGCAACCTGTATTGCTTCCTTTATAGGAACCCTTGCGATGGCGCTGCTTGCAAACTATCCGTTTGCACTGGCTCCTGGTATGGGACTGAATGCGTATTTTGCATATACAGTCTGCGGATCTATGGGATATGACTGGAAGATCGCTCTGATGGCTGTTTTTGTGGAAGGTATTATTTTTATTGTTCTTTCCCTGACAAATGTGCGGGAAGCGATTTTTAATGCAATTCCTACCACTTTAAAAAAGGGTGTCAGTGTTGGTATCGGATTTTTTATCGCATTTTTGGGACTGCAGGACGGACACATTGTAGTGAATAACGATTCCACACTTGTGACAATTGTTGATTTCAGAGGAGATTTTCATACGCTTGGAATCGGTGCGATCCTTGCAATCATCGGTCTGTTTATCATTGCAATTTTATATATCAGAGGTGTGAAGGGTGCAATTCTGATCGGTATCGTAGCTACCTGGGTACTTGGTATGATCGCACAGGCAGCAGGACTTTATATTCCGGATGCAGAGGCAGGATTTTATTCCTTATATCCGGTATGGGGACTGACTGATTTTACCTCCATCGGAAAAACATTCGGTCAGTGTTTTCTGGCAGATTTCTCTGTGATCCGTGTATTTGATTTTGTTGTCATTATTTTATCCTTCTTATTTGTGGATATGTTCGATACACTTGGAACGCTGATCGGTGTTGCCAATAAGGCACAGATGTTAGACAAGGATGACAAGCTTCCAAGAATCAAACAGGCACTGCTCGCAGATGCCATTGCAACTTCGGCAGGTGCAGTACTGGGAACTTCCACAACAACCACTTTTGTAGAAAGCTCTTCCGGTGTGGCAGAGGGAGCAAGAACAGGTCTTGCATCTGTTGTGACAGGATTCTTATTCCTGCTTGCTATTTTCTTCTCCCCGATTTTCTGCGCAATCCCTGGATTTGCAACAGCACCGGCTCTGATCTTTGTCGGATTTTTAATGGTGACAACCGTGCTTTCCATTGATTTTACCGATATGACAGAAGCAATCCCGGCTTACCTGTGCATGCTGGCAATGCCGTTAATGTACAGTATTTCAGAAGGTATCGCCATCGGTGTCATCTCCTACGTTGTCATCAACGTAGTATGCGGCAAGTCAAAGAAGATCACACCGTTAATGTATGTGCTTGCTGTGTTATTTATCTGCAAATATATTTTCCTGTAGGAAATTGATTTTACCGGAAAGGTATGGAGATATTATGGTTCCGTTTGGAATGAAGCTTCTTCCGCTTGTCACCTGTGTGACAGTCTTTGCCTTTACAACAGCAGGATTTTTCCTGACAGACGGGAGAACGGAAAAAATTTACGAAATACTCTCTCTTTTAAGCTTTGCCTGTGTCTTAGTGCAGATGGCAGTGCTGCTTTAAAGATACAGTCAGACTGAATAAAAAGAAAAATGCAGGTGTCAAGGAAAAAAACTTTACTGTAAAGAAAAAATACTTGACACCTGCTTTTTTTTATGGTATCTTAGCAAAGGTGCCGATGTGAAAAAGAAAATAAAGGCATGGTGTGAGAGATGGAAGAGAAGATAGAACAGGCTTATCTCTATGATTTTTATGGAGAACTGCTCAACGAACATCAGAGAAGAATCTACGAAGACTTCGTGTTCAATGATCTTTCCCTCGGGGAGATCGCGAATGAAGAAGGAATCAGCCGCCAGGGGGTACACGATCTGATCAGACGGTGTACGAAGACACTGGAAGGATATGAGGAGAAGCTTCATCTGGTCGCAAAGTTTCAGGCAGCCAGACAGAAGGTCGCACAGATAGATGCACTGGTGAAGGAGTTCCGGTCTACTCACGATGAAGCAATTATGGAGGAGATCGAACAGATTTCCAATCAGATTTTAGAGGAGCTATAAGATGGCATTTGACAGCTTATCCGAAAAACTTCAGAATGTATTCAAGAACTTAAGAAGCAAAGGACGGCTGACAGAGGATGACGTCAAGGCTGCTTTAAAGGAAGTAAAGATGGCGCTCTTAGAGGCGGACGTCAACTTCAAAGTAGTAAAACAGTTTGTCAAAGATGTGCAGGAGCGTGCGATCGGTCAGGACGTGATGAACGGACTGAATCCGGGACAGATGGTCATCAAGATTGTAAATGAAGAGATGGTCAGACTGATGGGATCCGAGACAACGGAGCTTCAGTTACAGCCGGGCAAGGCTCTGACAGTTATTATGATGACAGGTCTTCAGGGTGCCGGTAAGACGACAACCGCTGCAAAGCTCGCTGGAAAGTTCAAGCTAAAGGGCAAGAAGATCCTGCTTGCAGCCTGCGATGTTTACAGGCCGGGTGCGATTGAACAGCTGCAGATCAACGGACAGAAGCAGGGCGTGGAAGTATTCTCCATGGGAGATAAGGTAAAGCCCTTAAACATTGCCAAAGCGGCAATGGAGCATGCTCTTAAGAATGAATACAACATTCTGATTCTTGATACGGCAGGACGTCTTCATATTGATGAGGACATGATGGCAGAACTTCAGGAGATGAAGGAGCAGCTTACGGTTCACCAGACAGTACTTGTTGTGGATTCCATGACAGGACAGGATGCAGTGAACGTTGCAAAGACCTTCGATGAGAAGGTTGGCATTGACGGTGTGATCTTAACGAAGTTAGATGGTGACACCAGAGGCGGTGCGGCACTTTCCATTCGTGCAGTTACCGGAAAGCCGATTTTGTATGTCGGCATGGGAGAGAAGCTTTCCGATCTGGAACAGTTTTACCCGGACAGAATGGCGTCAAGAATCCTTGGCATGGGCGATGTGCTGACCCTGATCGAGAAGGCACAGGCGGACATTGATGAGGAGCAGGCGAAGAAGATTGAGCAGAAGATGCGCAAGAATGAATTTGACTTTGAGATGTATTTGGAGTCGATGAGTCAGATGAAGAAAATGGGTGGATTATCAAGTATCCTTGGTATGATGCCAGGTCTTGGAATGGGCAAGGGCAAGATGCCTGAGATCGACCAGGAGGCGGCAGAGAAGAACATGGCACGCACTGAGGCGATTATTTATTCCATGACACCGGAAGAGAGACGGAATCCTTCCCTGATGAATCCGAGCCGTAAGAACCGGATCGCGAAGGGCGCAGGTGTGGATATCGCAGAGGTGAACCGTCTTGTCAAGCAGTTCGAGCAGATGCGCAAGATGATGAAGCAGATGCCGGGCATGATGAAAAAAGGTAAAAGAGGAATGTTCAAAGGGCTTCCTTTTTAATAAATTTTTAGCAATCA
>CAKRFH010000062.1:0-18891 GCA_934320555.1 uncultured Roseburia sp. | reverse complement strand
ATGGAATTTCGGAGGAAGTACCGCTCTCTTTCGGCTCACATAGCCTAACGTCCGGCAGCGTCCCTTAGTTAATGAAACCCCAGTTTATTTATCAATCCCTCGATTCAATAAGAAGCAGGATCCCATCCTTGAATGAAATCTGCGCCGTCTCCTCCGTGATCTCATTGCTCACCCCAAGGGAGCAGAATCCTCTCAGCGTGTAGCCATCTAACGGATACTGAAACCCTGTCAGAGTAAGTCCTGTCACTTCCTGCGTGTACGGAATCAGGGACACATATTTGCCATACTGGCTGTCCTTTGACAGTGATACCCCGCTGTCAATCATACGGATGCGGTTATGGCTGTCTATCATTTCGATCGGGACATGCTGCTGCAGGCCGATTCCGAGCAGTTCGATATTGCCAAGTACATGGTCTAACCTCGTTCCGGTCGCACCAAGCAGGGTAATACGTTCTGCCCCCTGCTCGATTGCCAGACGGATTGCCGATTCTGTATCAGTATCGTCTTTCACAGGGTTTAACACTTTCCACTCAATATCCGGAATTGTTTTAAAATATTCTAACGCTTCCGATGAGACAGAATCGAAGTCTCCCACGATTACATCCGGGCAGATCCGGTTCCGATAGAAAAAGTTCATACCGGAATCTGCCGCCATGCATACATCCGGCTGTTCCTTCCGGATCAGCTCTGCTGCCATTTCATCCTCAATGCTTCCACCTACTACGATCACAATGTGTTTCATTCTCTCGCTCCATATTTCTTTGACTATCTTTTTTTAATCTCATTATGAATGCAGGATATTCAAAAACCGCTCCACATTCTCTCCAACGTCTCCCCGGAAGACTGCGCTGCCAGCCACAATAATGTTCGCACCGGCATCCATAGCCTCTGTCACATTTTCCAGATTGATGCCGCCGTCCACCTCAATATCGGTCTTTAGATCTGCTTTCTCGATCATTGCCCTTAAGGCACGCACTTTGTCTAACGTATAAGGAATCAGCTTCTGTCCGCCGAATCCCGGGTTTACTGTCATGATCAGCACCATATCGACTTTCGGAAGCACCCATTCGACCGCAGACAACGGTGTTGCCGGGTTGATGGCTACACCTGCAAGCAGTCCTTTTTCCTTAATTGCCTCAATTGTCCTGTCGAGGTGTTTACATGCCTCAGCATGTACGGTGATCAGGTCTGCCCCTGCCTCGGCAAAGTCATCGATATAGCGCACCGGCTCCTCGATCATCAGGTGGACGTCAAATATCCGGTCGGTACACGGTCTGATACTCTTCATGAGCGGCATGCCGAATGAAATACTCGGCACAAACATTCCATCCATCACATCAATGTGCACATACTGTGCGCCCGCCTCATCCAATTCATGGATCTGTTCTCCAAGTCTCGAAAAATCTGCTGCCAAAATTGACGGTGATAAGCAATTCATAATCTCTTTCCTCCACAGGTTGTCCCGTTTTTTAGTATTTCTTTACATCCTTTAATTCTTCATATAGCAGTCTGTAATTTTCATAGCGCAGACGGCTGATCTTTCCCTCTTCTAACGCTTCCTTCACGCCGCAGTCCGGCTCGTTGATGTGGACGCAGCCATTGAACCGGCAGAAAGGCTCGAACTTTGCAAATTCCGGATAGAAATTCTGCAGTTCTTCCTTCTCAAAACCCGGAATATAGAGCGTACTGAATCCCGGAGTGTCCATAATATAAGTACCGTCCGCAATTGGAATGATCTCAGAATGTCTTGTCGTGTGCTTTCCACGCTCAATCTTTCTGCTGATGCTTCCGGTCTCCATCTGGACATTCGGCTGAAGGCGGTTCACAAGAGAGGACTTTCCTACTCCGGAAGGTCCTGCTACTGCTGTCGTTTTTCCATCTAAAAGACCATGGAGTTCTTCGATTCCTTCCTCTTTTGCTGCGCTTGTATACAATACCTCATAACCGCACTTCTTATAAATCTCCGCGAATGCCGATAGCTCATCCGGCTTCACAAGATCCTGCTTGTTGAAGCAGATCGTCACCGGAACATGCTGATATTCCATCATGATCAGAAAGCGGTCTAACAGATTGAAGTTCGGCTGCGGTTTTGCTGCCGCAAAGATAATCAACGCCTGGTCGATATTCGCCACCGCCGGACGGATCAGCTCATTTTTCCGGGGCAGAATCTGCTCGATGTTTCCCTTCTTCTCTTCCTCGTCAATCACCGCAATCTCCACATCATCCCCGACTAACGGTTTGATCTTCTGATTGCGGAACGCTCCTTTTGCCTTACACTCATAAATTCCGGATCCCACTACGTGAACGTAGTAGAATCCGGAAATTCCTTTTACTATCTTACCCTGCATATAGTCCCTTTTGCTGTTTATTCCTCTTTGAAATTAAACGATGATACAATCTGCGGATTGCCGATCACATTTCCGGCACTGTCAAGCCATTCGATCTTTAAGGAACCGCTTGATACCGTCAGCCCTGATTTGGAAATGTTCAGTCCGTCAGCTCCGAACTCAGATATATTTCTATTCGTCCACTGCTCTAACAGATTTCCGGTCCCGTCTGCCCCATCATACAGGTAAATATTGGCTGCTGCAACGGAAGCATTGTCCGGGCGCTTGATGGTCACACCCATCTTGTAGGTTGTTCCCTCTGCGGAATTGCCATCCTTGGTACCGGAGCTGATAATGAAATCAACCGCTGCTCCTTCCTCTGCCGCAGAACCCTCTGCCGGGCTCTGGGAGATAATCTGGCCTTCCGGTACCGTATCGCTGTACGCACTTGTCACACTACCGGCTGTCAGTCCTGCTGCGGTCAGTGCTGCACGGGCTGCTTCCTCTGTCTGTCCTGTGATCTTCGGAACGCTGATTCCGGTTGTTCCTGCTGCGGACTCCGGTCCACGGCTGATCACAATTTTCACACTGTCGCCTTCCTTACCAAGTGCTCCACCGTCCGGGCTCTGGGAAATGACGATTCCCTGTTCTACCGTATTATCATATGCATATTCCTTCACCGGTACAAATCCGGCATTGGAGAGCGTATTATAAGCAGTTGTCTCATCCATTCCGACAACGGAAGAGATTGCAACCTCACCCTGTCCGCTGCTGATGATGACCTCGATTGTAGTGTGTGCCTCTACCGTGCTTCCGTCATCCGGTGTCTGGCTTACGATCTGTCCTTTCGGATAGGTATCAGAAGAAGTTGTTCCTGCATTCTGGATACCAAGTCCTAACGCATTCAGTGCAGACTGCGCTTCCTCTAACGTATAGCCCTTCAGATCCGGCACATTGATACCGTTTGTATCCGCATCCTGGGAGATCTCTGTGTTGCCTTTATTGTTGGACTTTCCGAACTTGAAGTCCCCGAAGAAGCTGACTAAGATAAAGATGATCAGTCCTACGATGATCACACCTGCCACGATGCCCATGATCGTGATCGCCTTATCCATCTTCGGATTGATCTCGTCCTCATCATCATCGTACGCATCATTGTAATCCTCGTCATCCTCTTCCTCGTACTCTTCCTTTCTCTTCTTCGGGTAAGAGCCGATCTCATCTTCGCCAAGGTAAATATTCGTTGTCTCTTTCTTGATCTTATTGATCTCGTCCTCGTTAATGACTCTTGTCTTCTCCTGGGATACCGGGGCGATCACAACAAAATCCTCATCCGGACTGATCAAAGCCTTCCTTAAATCTGCCAGCAGCGCTGTCATGGACTCATATCTGCGGTCCGGATTCTTCTGGGTACATTTTAAAATAATCTTCTCCATGCTGATCGGGAGGTTCGGCGCATACGCACTCGGTGCCACAATCTCCTCCTGAAGATGCTGGATTGCAACGGCAACCGTCGTATCCCCGTCAAACGGAACTCTTCCGGTCACCATCTCATACATTACGATTCCGAGGGAGTAAATATCACTCTTGCCATCCACAAAGCCATTTCTCGCCTGCTCCGGGGACGCATAATGCACAGAGCCCATCACATCTGCACTGATCGTGTTCGAAGTTGCTGCCCGCGCGATACCGAAATCTGTTACCTTTACCTTTCCCTCTGTGGAAATGATAATATTCTGCGGTTTAATGTCCCGGTGGATAATATTCTTATGGTGGGCAGCCTCAATGCCTCTTCCTACCTGGATGGCGATGCTGACTGCCTCCTTGAAGCTCAGCTGTCCTTTTTTCTCAATGTAAGTCTTCAGTGTGATGCCTTCCACATACTCCATGACAATATAATGCATGCCATTCTCGCTTCCGACATCGTAGATATTGACAATATTCGGGTGCTCTAACCCTGCTGCGGACTGTGCTTCCGTGCGGAACTTCGTCACAAAGTTCACATCCTCGGAAAATTCCGGCTTCAATACCTTGATCGCAACGAACCGTCCCAGTGTGTGATCCTTTGCTTTATATACATCTGACATTCCGCCAGTCCCGATCTTACTCACGATCTCATAGCGGTCTGCAACAATCATACCTTCCGTTAACATTCTTTCACCTCATCAGAAAATGGTTCTATTAAAACAACCGTAATATTATCTTTCCCGCCATTTTCATTGGCAGTATTAATTAATTTTTCTGCTTTCTCCACAATATTTTTCTGTTCCAACACAATCTCTTTGATCTCTTCGTCTTCGACCATATTCGTCAGACCGTCGGAGCACAGAAGAATCATGTCCCCGGGTCTTAATTCCACTTCAAAAAAATCCACTGCCAGTTCCCTCGTCACACCGATCGCACGGGTGATGATATTCTTATCCGGGTGAACCTTCGCAGCTGCCTTATCCATCTCTCCAAGGCGTACCATCTCCTCCACAAGGGAATGATCTCTTGTAATCTGTCTGATTGCTTCGTGATCGATCACATATAAACGGCTGTCACCGATATTGGCCACATGCAGCAGATCTCCGATCACTGTTGCGGCTACAACCGTAGTTCCCATGCCACTCTTCGATGGATCTGCACCGGCTTCCTCTAACAGTTGGCTGTTCGCCTCCGTGAGTGCTTCCTTCATCGCTGCTACAGGCTCCTGCTGCCTGTTCTGTGAGATAACTTCAACCATCTTATCCACAGTGAACCGCGAAGCATATTCGCCTGCATTATGACCGCCCATTCCGTCTGCTACCACAAAGAGGTTCGGCAGGCTGCCGACCGGTGTCGTAGACGTATACATATAATCCTGGTTCATATCACGCCGCCTTCCAATATGTGTCATGGAAAACGTCCTCATTTATCAATTCCTGCCTTTCTGCTATACAAGCTGTCCCATATATCTCTTTCGTAGCTGTCCGCAGGCACCATCTATGTCCCTGCCCATCTCTCTTCTTATTGTACAGTTTATCCCGTTTTTTTCAAGTCTATTTTTGAATTCCGCCGTGACAGATGCATCCGGCTGCACATAATCCCTCTCCTTGATCGGATTGACCGGGATCAGATTGATGTGGCAGTTCATGCCCTTCACAAGATGGCAGAGATTTCGCACATCCTCATCGGTATCATTGACACCGCCCACAAGGCTATACTCGAACGTGATCCTTCTTCCGGTCTGCTCAAAATAATATTTACATGCATCGATCACTTCATGGATTTCATATTTATTTGCCACCGGCATCAGCTCCTTGCGTTTCTCCTGCGTGGAGGCATGCAGTGACAGTGCCAGTGTAATCTGAAGCTTTTTATCTGCAAGCTCCCGCATCTTCGGCACAATACCGCAGGTGGATACCGTGAGATTTCTCTGGCTGATATTCAGCCCGTTCTCATCGGTCAGAAGCTCTATAAACTTCAGTAAATTGTCAAAATTATCCATCGGTTCCCCGGTTCCCATCACAACGACATTGGAAATCCGCTCACCGATATCCCTTCCGATGTGGTAAATCTGATCGAGCATCTCCGATGCCGTCAGTCCTCTCACCAGTCCGTCTAACGTAGACGCGCAGAATCTGCAGCCCATCCGGCAGCCGACCTGGGAGGAAATACAGACGGAATTGCCATGCTTATACTTCATCAGCACACTCTCAATGACATTCCCGTCCTCTAACAGGAACAAATATTTTCTTGTCCCGTCAAGTTTCGATATCTGGACTGCCTCCTGTTTTAAATTGACAAGGTAACTGTTCTCCTTCAGCTTCTCAATGAAAGTCTTTGAGATATTGCTCATTTCCTCAAAAGAAGTCACCTGCTTTACATGCAGCCACTGGTAAATCTGTTTTGCGCGGAATGCCTTCTCTCCAAGGCTTTCCACAAACGCTGTCAGTTCTTTTAAATCCAGCGATTTGATATCCGTTTTCTCTGTCTGATTCATACTACCTCTTATCTGTATCACCCTGTCTGCCCTATCCGGCATTACAGGCTCTTTTTTAACTTGGCAAGGAAAAAGCCGTCCCCGTAAGTCTCTCCCGGGAAAATCTGCTGCATCCGCAAAAGCGTATACTCTGTATGTTTCTCTAAAAACCAGGCGACATTCTCCTCATTTTCCATCCGGTCGATCGTACAGGTCGAATAGAGAAGCGTCCCGCCTGCCTTCACGTAGCTGCACACCTGATCTAAAATGTCCCGCTGGAGCTTCACTAATTCCTTCTCCCCTTCTTCTGTCATGCGGTACTTAATATCTGTCTTCTTGCGGAGCACACCAAGCCCGGAACACGGAAGATCCGCAATCACAAGATCAGCGCTTTCCTTTGCACTCTCATCGTACACCGTTGCATCCCACCGGACTGCCTTCACATTCGAAAGTCCGTGTCTTACAATATTTTCCTCTATGAGCCCGACCTTATAATCGGTCAGATCCCGCGCCTCGATGCTTCCGGTTCCATGCATCTTCTCTGCCAAATGAATGCTCTTTCCACCCGGTGCCGCACAGACATCGATGATATGGTCTCCCTCTCCCGGGTCTGCCCATTCGGCAACCATCATGGAGCTGATATCCTGCACATAAAACAGACCTTCCCGGAAGCTCTCTAATGCATTCAGATGGTCAAATCCGGTGATCAGGAATGCATAGTTGAGCCCCGGCGTATCTTCCCTGTGGATTCTTACCGCCGTAACGCCCTCCTTTTTCAGGCGCTCCTCTAAGGCATCCGGTGTGATCTTCAACAGATTCGTGCGGATCGTGACCGGTGCCTCCTGTAAAAATGCCGCAAGCATTGCTTTCGTCTGCTCCATTCCATAATCCCTCACCCACTGTGCTGCAATCCACTCTGGCACGGAGTAATGCACAGACAGATATTCCATTGTATGTGTGGTCTCATCCGGGTATGCGGTCTGATCTAAGTTCCTGCTGATATTGCGAAGCACTCCGTTCACGAAACCGCTTAGGGATGCAAAGCCTTTCTTTCTCGCGAGCTTCACTGCCTCATTGCAGGCTGCGGAGTCCGGCACGGCATCCATATATTTCAGCTGATACACGCTCATGCGCAAAATGTTGCGGATGACCGGTTTCATTTTATTCACTTTCACTTTGGAATACTGGTTTATGATATAGTCCAGCTCGATCATCGTCTGGATCGTTCCCTCTGACACTCTGGTGATAAACGCGCGTTCCTTTTTATCCAGATACTGATACTTGTCCAAAACGGCACGGATGACCTGATGGCTGTAGCCGCCCTCTTTCGTCACCTCCATTAAGATTCCAAGGATCAGCTCCCTTGTATTGACATTATCTGTCACGGTCTCTTCCTCCAAACAGTAAGATCAGACGCAGCAGCTGTAAAATCGCAGATGCTGCACTCGCCACATAGGTAAGTGCTGCCGCCTGTAACACTTTTCTCGTGTAAGGCAGTTCGCTCTCGCTTAAGATTCCCTGTTCTCCAAGGATCCTTAACGCACGGCGGGATGCATTGAACTCTACCGGAAGGGTCACTAACTGGAAAATCACTGCAAAAGAAAAGCAGATAATTCCAAAGTCGATAAACAACGCCCCTGTGTTGCGGCTGAATAACAGTCCGATCAGAATCAGCGGCCATGCGAGTGTGGAACCGAGATTTGCCACCGGCACAATCGCTGCCCGAAGCGTCAGCGGTACATAATTCTTCTGATGCTGGATCGCATGTCCGCACTCATGTGCAGCCACGCCGACCGCCGCTACAGATGTGGATCCATACACAGAATCCGATAAATTCAGTGTCTTATTGGACGGGTTATAATGATCCGTCAGATTGCCGGATACATGCTGGATTGTCACATCGTAGATCCCGGCAGTATTTAAGATGCGCTGTGCCGCTTCCGCCCCGGTCATCCCGGATGCACTCCGGTATCTCGAATACTTATTGTAAGTGGACTTCACCCTGGCTGATGCGATCATACAGATCACCGCACCGATCAAAACCAGAATATAGGTCGGGTCAATTCCGTAATAGTAAGAATAAGGCATTTGTCATCCTTCCTTTCTTCCGGCTAGCAGCGTTTCAGATAAGTTCCTTCCTCCACCGCATAGCCTCTTAAAAATGCGTCTGTTGTCATTCTCTTCTTGCCTTCTAACTGTACTTCAAGGAGTGCTAAGATGCCATTTCCCGCCTGTACAAGCAGTCCGTCTTTTCCTGCCTTCAAGATACAGCCAGGTGCTGTCTTCACCTCGTGGGAGACCACCTCTGCCTTCCAGATCTTCAGATTCTTATCATCTAACCTTGTGTATGCACTCGGCCATGGATTTAAACCGCGGATCAGGCGCTCGATCACTTCCGCATCCTTTGACCAGTCAATGCTTCCCATCTCTTTCTGGATCTTTCCGGTATGGGTTGCTTCCGCTTCCTTCTGCGGCGTGTATACAGCCGTGCCGTTTTCGATCGCTTCCATTGCCTTCACACAGAGCTTCGCGCCTGTTACAGAAAGCTTATCAAAGAGGCTTCCGCCCGTCTCATCTTCCGCAAGCGCTACCTCTTCTTTCATAATCATATCCCCGGTGTCAATGCCTTCGTCCATGCGCATAATCGTCACACCTGACACTTTCTCACCGTTTAAGACTGCCCACTGGATCGGTGCAGCACCGCGGTACTTCGGAAGCAGGGATGCATGTACATTGATACAGCCAAAACGCGGCATCGTAAGGATATCCTTTGAAATAATCTGGCCAAACGCCTCCACAACGATCATATCCGGTTCAAAACTTCTCAGATAGTCCACACACTCTGCCTCGCGGATACGCTTCGGCTGATAGACTTCAATTCCGTGTGCTACTGCACATTCCTTGACCGGGGTATATTTTAACGCCTTGCTTCTTCCCACTGCCTTGTCCGGCTGTGAAACTACAAGCACCACCTCATGTCCTGCCTTTATAATCTCCTCTAAGGTTGCCACCGCAAAATCCGGTGTACCCATAAATATCACTCTCATTTTACTCTCCATTCCTGCGTATCCCGCTTACTCCTGCTTGTCATCCTCATAAGAGACATCATGGAGTCCGCCCTCGACTTTTTCCACATAAAGATGTCCATCCAGATGGTCTGTCTCATGGCAGATTGCCCTCGCTAACAGCTCGGTTCCCTCAATCTCATATTCTTCCATATTTTCGTCATAAGCACGCGCTTTCACATAATTTGGTCTTGTCACCTGTCCGGCTTTGCCCGGAATGCTTAAGCATCCTTCATCTCCGGTCTGCTCGCCGGAAGTCTCTAAAATGACAGGGTTTATCATCACGATCGGACCTTCGCCGACATCAATGACGACAATTCTTTTTAAAATGCCGACCTGAGGTGCTGCGAGTCCTACTCCGTTCGCCTCATACATCGTGTCTAACATATCCTCGATCAGCTCCCCGATCTTTGGTGTCATCTCCTTCACCGGTTTACATACCTTCTCCAATACAGGGTCTCCCTGTACACGTATTGTCCGTAATGCCATTTTTTATATCCTCCTTTTTTAAAAACCATTCACTGGATTAAAATCAAATTGTACGATCGTATCAGAAAACGCACGGTTGTCCCGCATAAAATGCTCCAGCCGGTTCTTGATCTCCACAAGCTTCCCGTAATCTTTCGCTTTCAGATACAGCACCTTCTTATAGATATCATTCACCTTCGCAACCGCAGCATCTGCAGGTCCGATCACCTGCACCTGCCGCTCCCCACCGATCTGCTCTGCCAGCTTCGCTGCACAGTCATAGGCGGTCTGCTCCCACTTCGAAGCACATAACACGACAAGCATGTTCCACACCGGCGGATAGAGCATCATCTCCCGGTATAGGATCTCCTGCTCATAGAAAGCTTCATAATTCTGCTCCTTCGCTGTCTGGATGCTGTAGTGATCCGGCTGGTAAGTCTGGATCACAACCTCCCCGGGCTCCCTGCCACGTCCTGCCCTTCCCGCTGCCTGTGTGAGCAGCTGGAAGGTGCGCTCCGGCGCATGGTAATCGCTGACCGAGAGGGACAAGTCTGCGGCGAGGACTCCCACTAACGTCACATTTGGGAAATCATGTCCCTTCACGATCATCTGGGTTCCGATCAGGATATCCGCCTCCTGATTGGCGAACGCAGATAAAATCTGCTCATGCCCTTCCTTGCTCCGCGTCGTGTCCATATCCATGCGAAGCACTCTCGCCTGCGGGAAACGCTGCTTTACGATCATCTCAATCTTCTGGGTTCCCGCCTTAAAACCGCTGATATACTTCGACCCGCAATGCGGGCACACCTTCGGGGACGGCTCCTCGTATCCGCAGTAATGGCAGACCATCCTGCCCTCCGGATACCGCCTTGTGATATGCTGGCTTAATGATACATCGCAATGCGGACATTTTATCACATGACCGCAGGCTCTGCAAGAGACAAAGCCCGCAACACCCCTTCTGTTAATAAAAAGCATGATCTGCTGATGCTTTTCTAACCGGTCTTCCATCAGCTCCTGAAGCCTGACGCTTAAGATGGACCGGTTGCCCCTGCGGAGTTCCTCTCTCAAATCGGTCACTGTCACCTGCGGCAGCGGTTTATCCGCGACACGGTGTCTTAATTCGAGCAGCTCATACTCCCCGGCCTGTGCCCGGTAGTAGCTCTCCACAGACGGGGTTGCAGAACCTAAGACAACCTGTGCGCCACACATCTTCGCGCGCTCGATTGCAGTCTCCCTCGCATGGTACCGCGGAACCGTCTCGCTCTTATAAGAGCTCTCATGTTCCTCGTCGATAATAATCAGCCCCAGACGTGTAAACGGGGAAAAAAGTGCCGACCGGGGACCGATCATAATGTCGATGTCCCCTTTCTTTGCCCGCTCGAACTGGTCATACCGTTCCCCCGGGGAGAGTCTGGAATTCATAATGGACACCCGGTCGCCAAACCGGTTGTAAAACCGCATGACCGTCTGGTACGTCAGCGCAATCTCCGGGATCAGCACAATCGCCTGCTTTCCCTGCGCTAACACATGTGCGATCAGCTCCATGTACACCTCGGTCTTGCCGCTCCCCGTCACACCTTTCACAAGGCACGGTCTGTAAATACCGGCATCCATCTGTGCCTCGATCCGGTTCACCACCGCAGACTGCTCCTCATTTAAAATCAGGTCATACCCCCTGCTCTGCAAATGTGCCACCGGATTGCGGTAATCATGCTCCCGCACGATCTCTACCACGCCCTGCTCCTCTAACGCCCGGATCACTACGCCCGTCACGGCAAGCTTCTGTGTGACCACAGACCATTCCAGCTCGGACTGCTCCATCAGCGCGGTAAGCAGCCTTGCCCGCGCAGTCGAATGCTTCCTCTCATACTCCCCGAGCTGGTTCTTTGCCTCCACTGCATTAAGCTTCAGGCGGACGGTCCTCTTCTCCACCGCACGGCTCTTCTGCTTGACCGGGATCACCGTCTTCAACGCATGGTTCATCGTCCCGCCGTAATTCTGCTTCATCCACCCCGCAAGGGCGATCAGCTGGCTCTCGATCGGAACACTTCCCTTCACCGCCCCCACGATGTCCTTCATCCGGCTCTCCTCGATCTCGGCTTCCTCCGTCAGCTCCACCACATAGCCCGTAAGCTTCCGGTTTCCAAACGGGATGTACACCTGCATGCCGGGTCTGATGCTTTCACGCAGTTCTTCCGGGATTCTGTATTGAAATGTTTTGTCTAATTTTTCATGGGAAATATCAACGATGATATTTGCGTATTGTGCCATTCCTTACCTCGTCTGTGTTTTATGTTTCATATATCTACAGGTGTAGATATGTATTTCATCTTCGTTCCGACAGTGCCCTTTTCACAAGCTCCCTGTCATCCATCGGATACCGGACGCCCCGGATCTCCTGTTCTCTCTCGCAGCCCTTTCCGGCAACCACAAGGATATCACGCTCTTTTAACATTGCCACAGCAGCCCTGATGGCTTCCCTGCGGTCTGGCACTTTCCGGTATGTGCTCCCTTCCTTTGCCCCATCCACGGACCGCACGCCCTCCTCAATCTGCCCGATAATCACATCCGGGTCCTCCCACCTCGGGTTATCGGTTGTCAGGATCACATAATCGGCAAGCCTTGCCGCCGTCTCTCCCATCTGAAACCGCCGCAGTCCCGAACGGTTCCCGCCACAGCCAAACAATACGAGCAGCCGCCCCGGATGGCACTGCCGCAGCATAGACAGCAGATTCGAAAGCCCGGCTGCATTGTGCGCGTAATCGACAAGCACCGCAAACGGCTCCCCCGGTGTCAGATTCTCACATCTTCCCGGCACAGTGGCACGCGCTAAGGCATGCTGTATCTGCCCGGATGACACCTGATAGGCTTCGGACACCGCGATCGCCGCCAGGGCATTCGAGACATTGAAAGCACCCGGAAGCTGCATCTGTACGGGAAACGTCTCATCTTTTCTTCTTACTGTAAAGCGTTCGGACAGTCTCCCCTGCTCCATCCGGCAATTCTCCCCATATACCATCCTCTCTGTCGGGATATTTCTGGAAAAAAAGCGTACCTCACACGTATGTCCGGACAAAATCTGGAACACATGGGCATCATCCCGGTTCACGATCCCGATCCGGCACTGCCGCATCAGTCTTCCTTTGCAATAGAGATATTCTGCGAAATTCGCGTGCTCCCCTTTCCCGATATGGTCCGGCTCAATATTCAAAAAGACGCCGATGTCAAAAAACAGGGATGACACACGCTCCTGCGCAATTCCCTGCGAGGACACTTCCATCACGCAGCAGTCGCAGTGGTGCTCTGCCATCTGCGCTAACAGCCTGTGGATCTCGCACGCAGGCGGTGTCGTGTTCTCCGTCTCCCCTGCATGTTCTCCGTCCTCATAATACCCGGTTCCGATCATGCCGACCTTATATCCCGCCTCCCGCAGGATTGCCGCCGTTAAAAACATCGTTGTCGTCTTGCCGCCCGTCCCGGTGATCCCGATCACAGACAGCTTCTTCGCCGGGAAATCGTAAAAAGCCGCCGAAATTTCCGAGAGAAACTTTCTCGTATCATCCGCCGTCACCACGCAGATCCCTTTGCCCTTCACAAGCTCTGAGAGATCCACTTTTCTTCTCTCCGTGAGGATGAACGCTCCCTGCCTGCTCCACGTCACATACCCGTGCTCTGCCACGATCACACAGGCACCACGCTCCACTGCCTCCAAAATATAGTCATGTCCATCTGAGCGGCCGCCACGGATGCAGACAAACACCGCATGTGCGCCCACCTTTCCCGAGTGGCAGGCAACCCCGCCCACTTTCTCTGACGTATCTCCGCTTATGCTTCGGTAAGTGACATATGGTAACAGCTCCCCAAGCTTACGCATCCGGTTTCCCCGCGGAAGAATATACTTTTTTTATTATATGCCAGCGGGGGACGATTTACAAGTTGTCCGGGGGATATTATGTATAATTCTACGCTTTCCGATAAGACTATCTTTGGATGACACTACATTGTCTGGAAAGGGATAAGACAGATGAAAAAAGATTTTCTGATATGCGGACTCACAGGATGGTGCTTAGAGATCCTGTTTACGTCCTTCGGGGCACTTTGCCGGAGGGACTTTAGGATGATCGGACGGACTTCCCTGTGGATGTTTCCCATTTACGGGATGGCTGCCCTCATACGCCCGGTCTACCGGGTGCTTCGGAACCATTCAGCATTTTTCCGCAGCATGTTCTACTCAGCCGGCATTTTCTGCTGCGAATACTTAAGCGGTTCCTTCTTGAAAAAACACCATCTATGCCCGTGGGATTACAGCAGTTCCCCCTTCAACATAAATGGTGTGATACGGCTTGACTATGCACCGCTCTGGATGGCAGCAGGGCTTATTTTCGAGCGGATTCTCACCGGAAGCTCCGGTAAAAATGCGCAGGCGCCCAAACCTTAATCATCCAGATCAGACAGATCTGCAGATGCACCGATATCTAACGTATTTAACGTGCGGCGCTTCATTCTCGCTGCCTCGGATGCCTTTAACAGATACCCCTTGATCTCCTTTGCGTGCTTAATATGCACCAAACGAAACTCCGGGTCTGTCACATCCCCTGTATAACAGACAACCGTCCCAAGACCGAAGATCCGCTCCATCAGTGTCGCTGTCAGCTTCACATCCTGGATCTTGTACATGTAACAGTCATTCTCTTCGATTTTCAAAAGTCCCTGATCGATCGTCAGCATGCTCGGTGTAATGGTATATTTGGTAAATGTCCATGGAAGCCCGAAAAACAGGACGCGTTTCCGCTCACAGTATCTCACTTCATCTTCGTTCTCTTCCATCTGGTTCATTCTCTCTTCCTGCATGGTTCTTTTCTCCTTTTCTTCCCGTTTATCCGTCCCCCGGATGTCGGGTTTGCCTTTCCCACATTATAAGTCACCTGCTTTCCATCTGTCTATAAAAAAATCATATTTCCATGTCAGATTTCTGAAAATTCCGTCTTTTTCTGTCAATATAACGTAAATATTTTCCCCTCTTGCATTTGAGAAATGATTATTATATGATAAAAAAAATGCCTGAAGAAGACATCCGTTTTCTTATAAAACAGGCTTTATTTATAAGGAGGATTATATGCGTCATTTAATGAGTCCACTAGACTTCTCCGTAGAAGAAATCGACAAGCTCTTAGACCTTGCCAATGACATTGAGAAGTTCCCCGGCAAATATGCCCATGCATGTGAAGGTAAGAAGCTTGCCACATGTTTCTATGAACCAAGTACAAGAACAAGACTTAGTTTTGAAGCTGCCATGTTGAATCTTGGTGGTTCTGTTTTAGGTTTTTCCGATGCCGGATCCAGTTCCGCATCCAAAGGCGAAAGTGTTTCCGACACGATCCGTATTATTTCCTGCTACGCAGATATCTGTGCTATGCGTCATCCGAAGGAAGGTGCTCCTCTTGTTGCCTCCCAGAAATCCCGAATTCCAGTCATCAATGCCGGCGACGGCGGTCATCAGCATCCTACCCAGACCCTGACCGACCTTCTGACCATCCGTTCTTTAAAAGGACGTCTCTCTGATATGACGATTGGTCTCTGCGGCGATTTAAAATTCGGACGTACCGTTCACTCTTTAATCAATGCCTTAATCCGTTACCCAGGCGTCAAATTCGTACTCATCTCCCCGGAAGAATTGAAGATTCCAAGCTATATCCGTGAGGACGTACTGCGCGCAAACAACATTCCGTTCGTGGAAGTGGAGCGCTTAGAGGATGCCCTGCCGGAACTTGACATCTTATACATGACCCGTGTACAGAAGGAGCGTTTCTTCAACGAGGAAGACTATGTACGTCTGAAGAACTTCTATATTCTGACCAAGGAAAAGATGGCACTTGCTCCAAAGGATATGTATGTCCTCCATCCGCTTCCTCGTGTCAATGAGATCTCCGTCGAAGTGGACGATGATCCGAGAGCTGTATACTTCCAGCAGGCGCAGTACGGTGTCTATGTCCGCATGGCGCTGATCCTGACGCTGCTTGGGATTACGGTAGAGTAGTCATTTTCATCATCCAGAAAGGAGTTATACATGTTAAATATCAGTGGTATCCAGGAAGGCTTCGTTCTCGACCATATTCAGGCCGGAATGAGCTTAAAGATTTATCATGACTTAAAATTAGACCAGTTAGACTGCTCCGTTGCCATTATTAAAAATGCAAAGAGCAATAAAATGGGCAAAAAAGATATCTTAAAGGTAGAATGCCCGATTGAAGCACTTGACCTTGACATCTTAGGTTTCATTGACCACAATATCACCGTCAACGTCATCAAGGATTCCAAAATTGTGGAGAAAAAAGAGCTGCATCTTCCGGCTCAGGTAAAAAATGTCATCTCCTGCAAGAATCCACGCTGCATCACTTCCATTGAGCAGGAATTAGACCAGATCTTTATTCTGACTGACAAGGAAAATGAAGTGTATCGCTGTAAATATTGCGAAGAGAAGTTTATTAATCCGAATAAACGCTAACTTCTCAAGACATACGGCTTAGAAAAAGTCACTGACTCCCGGATTTTCTTCCACATGAGAGTCAGTGGCTTTCTTTTTCTCAATATTTGTTTTTCATCCTGTTATCAGCCCGATTGCCTCCCCTGTAAAATCCGGTCAAACAAAACTGCCTCCATCACCCAGATGGCCGTAACAATATTCTCCCGGTACTGATACAGTTCATAAAAGAACATATAAAGCTTATTATCCGGGAAAAGCCAGTAGACACCAGGGATCATATACAATCCAAATCCTCCAATGACCACCGCAGCAATCACAAAAATGATCGTCCAGACCTTCCACGCTTTCTCTGAAAGCGGCTCTGCTTTCGGAAGCAGTGACAGAAGAAACAGCACGATGGAAAAGATCAGCAGATTCTGCACCGTCCATTGCTGAAAATATTGAAGACAGAGAAAATCGCCGAAATCCAGTTTGCTGAAGGCTCCAAACCAATTCTCCGGAAAGATTGGCTGGACACCGTTTAAAAAGTCCATTGTCTTCTTCGGCAGGATCAGATTCAAGGTAAAAGTCATCATGAAGAAATAAAATCTTTTGCTGCTCGAACGAAGTTTCTTCTGTTCCATAGGCATGCTCCTTTCTATGGTGCTTCCTGCATTCTATTGTTATGAATAAAATCCCTGTCAAATTTTATTCCGGCATTTCGATATCCACACTGCCGTAGGTGATCTCGACGGTATCTGTATAGATGTCGTCATCATTCCAGTCAAGAGATTTCCTTACTTCCTCTTCTGTCTTGCCGCTTGTATTCATAGTGCCGGCGATCGTAGATGCCTTCGTAAGATCCGACGTATCGGTTACGATCCGGACAATATTGCCGGTATCCTTATCCAGATAATATTCCTGATTGACGGTATAGCTGATCTTGTCAGCAGAACCTAATCCTGCTTTAACTGACGATGTATATTGAGTCTCATACTTGGTATACTTTTTATCCTCTGTCTCACCGCTTGAGAGAATCGTCAGATCCTCGCCGTATCCATAGAAACGCGGTCGCTCCAGTGGCTGCGTCACCCATTTTCCCTTTTTGTCACTGATCTTTGCTGTTATCATCTTCCCACTTCCGGAATAATAGATATCATTCATGACCTGTGATGCCTCAGACATATCCCGATGCTCCAGATAGGGGGAAGCCTGCATTTCACCGGTCCACTGCGACTCGCTCTCGCCATACTTCTGTGTCTCCACATAGGAAAAATCTGTCTCATACAGTGCTTTCATGGCATCCTGCACTTCATTTGATCCCGAAGAAGTGCCTCCTGCATTTGAATTCGTTCCACATGCCGTTATACTCATCACTGCCAGTATCCCCAATACCATTGCACATAGTTTTTTCTTCATACTGTTTCCCCTTTCTCCCTGTACCCCTTTTGTATTTGCTCTTTATTTTCCTCTTTTCATTATTTGTTATTTTTACAATTATCTTATTATTTCTATAATACCATATCTATATTCTGAATAAAAGAATTTTTTACATATTTTTCAAGTCTTTTTATATCAAAGCATTTAAAAAGTTATAAATTTTTTCTCTATTCTTTGAACAGATATTCTAACACTTTTTCTTCATGCTTTTTCCCTTCTCACTGTAAACCTTCGGTGCCAGAATATTTTTTTCGATTCAATTGCAGGAAAAGGAATGTAATGCCCTAAACTTTACATTCCCTTTCATTATAACATTCTACTATTTCTTTATCATATTTCTTACTATCAAAACTACATTGTAAATCAATGTGATTACCAAGGCTATGATGAGAATAATCATTCCAATAAATGATATCCAATACAAAATCTTATACCAAGTCAGATAGCTCGGCAATAATGCATTTGACCCCATCAGGCTTACATTACTCGAAAAAAAGTTCTGTATACTTGCCAGTAAAAAGCTGCATAATATCACTATTAAAAGTTTCTTATTCTCCATATTCCCCTCCTATTTTGCTGTCACCAATCTATTCTCATAATAAACTACTTTATAAAGACTTGAGGAAGATGACACACTATATGTAACGCCTGTTCCACCAGCTCCAACCGTTCCACTTGATGACACAGTTGTTGTTCCAGCATTGTAAAAATCTCCATCTACACGATAATATATCGTATATGCATTTTCCAGATTGGCATACACAGAACCCTGGAACTGTTTCTCTAATCCATTATAATTTCTGTTCATTGAAACATCCAATAATGCAACAATGCCCCAATTATTTCCACTTTCTGATGTCTGGCAATAAAACTTCGCTGTTGGTTTATATTCAGATGTTACATCGACAGATGCACCTAACGTTCGATATTTTGTCGCTCTTGAAGTTCCTCTCGCATTCAGATTAATTCCAAGGTTATTTGCTGCTTCTTCAACCGTAATTTCAAAATCTTCTGCATACACCTCAGCTATTTCCTGCGCTGTCATCGCTTCACTGACTTCGAATCCTGAATAATCCTGCACACTTTTTTCTTCTGTTATCACCTTCTTATCTAATGTTTGTGCACTCGCATTTTCTGAAATCAATACCCCTAATATACACATTACCGCTGCAAGCATCAAAC
>CAKRFH010000061.1:0-19211 GCA_934320555.1 uncultured Roseburia sp. | reverse complement strand
CATAGAGGGCAAGATTTAAGTTGATATGATGTGTCTTTACGTTGCAGGAACCCCAGCGTGTCTTCATCTGCCGGATTGTGATGCCGGACACCTGCACACCCATCCACGGTTCGTATTCCTTTACGAGGCGCCATGCAGCTGCTTTCAGGAGGATTTTTCTTTTTTCTATTTCTGCATTATCCGGTTGCGGCTCTGCCGCCCTTTCCCTGCTTTGCGCTTCGTATTTTTCCCGATGTTCCCGGATCCAGTCGATCCGTTCCCTTGCAAACTGCTCAATCCGCTGTCTGCCGACCTGGTGCGGTGCCGAGATCAGTACCCTGCCATCCTCTCCCCGAATACGGAGGTACATGTTTTTCATTCTTCTTTTCGTTACTGTGATTGGGACTTCTTCTATTTGAATTTCGTAGGTCTGTTCCTTCATTTTTCATATTCTCCCTGTTTTGCATATGGGAATCTTCGCTCCACCGCACCCGGACAAACGCTACCATCCATACCTTACCATGCATATTAGTATATCGCCGGCTGCCCGCCTCTGTCAACGTATGGGAAAACATCAAAGCTGCGATTTTGCAAATGATGCGTGTGAGCGAAGACTTTTACCCCGAAATAGGGCTTGCATATTTTTTCCCCCAATGTTATAATAAAATCAACTTCATAAATCACCTAGAGAACAGAGCAGGGTAATGAGACGACAAGGATCGTCTTATTTCTCCTGCTTTTTTGTTGCAATGGATTGAAAGGATTCAAAAAAGGAGAGAACCATTATGTATGATGTAGCAATCATCGGTGCCGGTGTAACCGGCAGTGCAATCGCAAGAGAATTATCCAGATACCAGCTGCGCATCTGTGTCATCGAAAAAGAGGAAGATGTCTGTGACGGCACCTCCAAGGCGAACAGTGCCATTATCCATGCCGGATTTGATGCGGAGCCTGGCACTTTAAAGGCAAAGTTAAATGTCCGCGGAAATGAACTCATGACCACGCTTTCCAAGGAACTCGATATTCCGTTCCGCCGCAACGGCTCTCTTGTTGTCTGCACGAAGGAGCAGAGCCGTGAGGGCTTAGAACACCTTTTAGAAAAGGGAAAAGCCAACGGTGTGCCGGATTTACAGATATTAGAGCGTGAGCAGCTTCTCGCTATGGAACCAAACTTAAGTGACGATGTCACCTGCGCTTTATATGCACCGACGGGCGGTATCGTATGTCCGTTCCATATGACGATGGCATTTGCGGAAAATGCCTGCACAAACGGTGTTTCCTTTTTTCTGAATACGAAGGTAACTTTCATCGAGAAAACAGAGAATGGCTACCGGATCCACACCGTGCATACAGACACTTCTGAGGAAGAACTTTTCGAGGCCAGACTGATCGTCAATGCAGCCGGTGTCTATGCAGATGCTTTAAACAATATGGTCAGCGAACACAAGCTTCACATCACTGCCAGAAAAGGCGAATATGTCCTGCTAGACAAGAGCGCCGGTTCCCATGTCTCTCACACCGTCTTCCAGCTGCCGTCCGCAATGGGAAAAGGCGTACTCGTCACCCCGACCATCCACGGCAACCTGCTTGTCGGTCCGACTGCTGTCGATGTGGAAGACAAAGAAGCAGTCAACACTACCGCAGAGGGTCTTGCTTCCCTGTCTGCCACCTGTGCACGGAGTGTGAAAAATGTGCCGCTCCGCCAGGTCATCACCTCCTTCGCCGGTCTGCGTGCGCACGAGGATGGCGATGATTTTGTGATCGGAGAGGCACCGGATGCAAAGGGCTTTCTCAATGTTGCCGGAATCGAATCCCCGGGGCTTTCCTCCGCACCTGCCATCGCAGAACTGGTAGGGAAAATGGTGACAGACATCCTGCACCCGGACTCTGATCCAGATTTTGTCGGAACAAGAAAAGGGATCCTGCACCCGGATTCCCTGTCGATGGAAGAGCGCAATGAACTGATCCGGAAACACCCGGAATATGGCAATATCATCTGCCGCTGTGAAATGATCACAGAGGGCGAAATCATGGATGCCATCCATCGCCCACTTGGTGCCCGCTCCCTTGATGGAGTCAAACGCCGCACCCGCGCCGGTATGGGACGCTGCCAGGCTGGCTTCTGTTCGCCTCGTACGATGGAAATCTTAGAGCGTGAAGTACCGGAAAGCATGTTTGCGATCACCAAATGCGGTGTCGGTTCCAATATCATAGTCGGTTATAACAAAGGAATTCAGTAATCCCTGTAGATAACAGTAGAAGAAAGGTATGGTAGTTATGATGAAATATTATGATCTTGTTATTATCGGCGGAGGTCCTGCCGGACTTGCAGCTGCTGCAAGCGCAAAGGACAACGGAATTGACAGCATTTTAATCCTCGAACGTGACAAAGAGCTCGGCGGCATTTTAAATCAGTGTATCCACAACGGTTTCGGGCTTCATACGTTTAAGGAAGAACTCACCGGACCGGAATACGCTTCCCGCTTCATCGATATGGTGACGGAGCGTGGCATTTCCTATAAATTAAATACGATGGTCATGGACATCTCCCCGGAAAAGAAAGTCACCGCCATGAACCGTGAAGACGGCATATTCGACATCCAGGCAAAAGCCGTCATTCTCGCTATGGGATGCAGGGAGCGTTCCCGCGGCGCCTTAAATATCCCGGGTTACCGCCCTGCTGGCATCTACTCTGCCGGTACTGCACAGCGCCTCGTCAATATGGAAGGCTATATGCCGGGCAAAGAAGTGGTCATCTTAGGTTCCGGCGACATCGGTCTGATCATGGCACGCCGTATGACCTTAGAGGGAGCAAAAGTAAAAGTGGTCGCAGAGCTGATGCCTTACTCCGGCGGTCTGAAACGAAATATTGTCCAGTGCCTGAACGACTTCGACATTCCGTTAAAGCTCAGTCATACGGTTGTTGATATTGAGGGAAAACAGCGTGTGGAGGCTGTCACCATCGCCGAAGTCGGACCTGACCGCAAGCCGATCCCGGGTACTGAGGAGCGCTATACCTGTGATACCCTGCTGCTCTCCTGCGGTCTGATCCCGGAAAATGAATTAAGCCGAGGCGCCGGAATCACCTTAAGCCCGGTCACCTCCGGTCCTGTTGTCAACGACAGCTTAGAGACGAATATCGAAGGTATTTTTGCCTGTGGAAATGTCCTGCATGTACATGACCTCGTCGACTACGTCTCACAGGAGGCTGCCACTGCCGGCAAAAATGCCGCTGCCTATATCAAAAACGGGGAAGCCGCTGCCACAAAAACTGTAGAAATTCTCCCTGTGGATGGTGTCCGCTACACGGTTCCAAAATATGTCCGCCCAACAGAGATGACCGACAACTTAACCGTCCGCTTCCGTGTCGGAGATGTATACAAAAACTGCTGCATCGCTACCTATTTTGACAATGAGCTGATTTCCAAGCGGAAACGCCCTGTCATGGCTCCGGGTGAGATGGAGCAGGTGATCCTCGACAAGAAGAAGCTTGCTGCTTATCCGGACTTAAAAGCCATCACAATCAAAATAGAAGAAGCATAATCTGTACGCAAAAAAGGAGTATCTGCCATGAATAATAATGAAACTGTTCGGGACTTAACCTGTATCGGCTGCCCGCTTGGATGCAGCATCCAGGTTGTCATGAAAGATCAGACTGTCGTCTCCGTCACCGGAAACACCTGCCCACGCGGGGACAGCTACGCAAGAAAAGAAGTGACCGATCCAACCAGGATCGTCACCTCCACCGTCCGGGTAAAAAATGGGACTGCTGCCATGGTCAATGTGAAAACCGCCTCTGACATTCCAAAAGACCGGATTTTTGACTGCATCGCCGCCATCAAAGACATTGAGGTACCTGCTCCGGTTCATATCGGGGACGTGATTCTCTCTGACGCGGCCGGAACCGGCGTCGCTATTGTTGCTGCGCGGAATGTAGACAAACTGTAAAACATTTCACAGAATCGACTATGCATTTTTCTCATCGAAAAAAGGGGCTGGCGTGCCAGTCCCTCTCATCATGATACTGGGCGGATTCGAACCACCAACTTCGGCTTTGCAAACCTATGCCCTACCAGCGGCTACAGCATCAGAATATTTTTTTAAAATTGCCCTCATGGAACAAAGAAAGAGGATAAAATCCATGAGGGCGATTTGTGTATATGACAATGAATGGTTCACAATATGTGGTTCATCATCCGTTGATAAGGTCTTAGTTATTGAATAATGCTGTGGATAAATATCTGTCGCCGGAATCCGGAAGAAGTACTACGATATTTTTTCCTTTATTCTCCGGTCTCTGTGCAAGGATTGTGGCTGCCTTTAATGCAGCACCGGAAGAGATACCTACGAGAACACCTTCGCTTAATGCGAATCTTCTGCCTTCCTCGAATGCATCCTCGTTTTCAATGGCAAGGATCTCATCGTAAACGGATGTATCCAGTGTATCCGGAACGAATCCTGCACCGATTCCCTGAATCTTGTGTGCGCCTGCTTTTCCTGTGGAAAGAACGGCACTTGTTGCAGGCTCTACTGCTACGACTTTCACATCCGGGTTCTGCTCTTTTAAGTATTCTCCAACGCCTGTGATGGTTCCGCCTGTGCCGACACCTGCGATAAAGATATCTACTTTACCATCTGTCTGCTCCCAGATCTCCGGACCTGTTGTCGCTTTGTGTGCTGCCGGGTTGGCCGGGTTTACGAACTGTCCTAAGATTACGGCATTCGGGATCTCTTTTGCAAGCTCATCTGCTTTTGCGATGGCTCCCTTCATACCCTTGGCACCTTCCGTGAGGACAAGCTCTGCACCATATGCTTTTAACAGATTTCTCCGCTCCACACTCATCGTATCCGGAAGTGTCAGAATTGCTCTGTATCCCTTGATGGCTGCAACTGCCGCAAGACCGATACCGGTATTTCCGCTGGTCGGCTCAATGATGGTAGCACCTTCTTTTAAAATGCCTTTCTTCTCAGCATCCTCGATCATTGCCAATGCGATTCTGTCCTTGACGGAACCTGCCGGGTTGAATGCCTCTAACTTTACTAAAATATTGGCTTCTGTCGCGCCTGCTTTTGCTGCGTATCTGTCTGCTTTTACAATTGGTGTCTTTCCTACTAACTCTAATGCACTTGCTTTGATATCACTCATGTTCTTATCCTCCATTTATGGAACCCGTCCGGGCTCTCCAATTATTCACTCTGTTCTTACTTCTATGCTGCACTCCGGGCATCTGTCATGCCCTTGCTTCTATGATTTTTACTGCTTCCAACACAATGCATATGAAAAATATTCCGTGCTCCTACATCGTGTCCGGCTCTCATAGATTCTATGATTTTCCAATATTCGATTTTCCATAGCATTCGATCCCTTTTATTTATTTCCTACTAATCATATAGGATTAAGTGTTTATGTCTGAATTATAACGTGCTCTTATTTTTCTGTCAATACTTTTTTGCATTAATTTTCATTTCTGGATACTTCCAGTCTCCACGCTGTGACTGCCCGCTCTAACTTCGTCAGTGCTTCCTCTAACACTGCCCTCGGACATGCCACGTTGATCCTCTGGAATCCTCTGCCGCCATCCCCGAAAATCCGTCCGCTGTCCAGCCAGAGCCCTGCACGGTTCACGATCAGGTCTTCCAGTTCTTCTACCGTAATGCCAAGTTCCCTGAAATCAAGCCACACCAGATATGTGCCCTCCTGTTTTACCATGTTCACTCCCGGTATCCTCTGTTCCACGAACGTTCTCGTAAACCGGATATTTTCTGCCACATAGGCATGCATCGCCTGATACCATTCCTCCCCGTCACGGTAGGCCGCCTCACACGCTGTGATGCCTGCTGCATTTAACTGGCTGTATCCGGTCTCGTCCAGCTGTTTTTGGAAAAGCTTCCGCAACTTCGGACTCGGGATAAAAATATTGGATGTCTGAAGCCCTGCCAGATTGAATGTCTTGCCCGGAGCCGTGCAAGTCACCGTAAAATTTTGGTATTCCTCTTTCAGATCTGCAAAAACATGATGGGTTCCCTCGAAGACAAAATCGGAATGGATCTCATCACTGACCACAATCACCCCGTATTTGAAACAGAGATCTCCCATCGCAGTCAGCTCCTCTGTGGTCCAGACCCTTCCGACCGGATTATGCGGGCTGCATAAAAAGAACAGCTTCACCTTCTCCGTCACAATTTTTTTCTCGAAATCTTTCAGATCAACATGGTACCGGTTATCCTCCCCGAGCACCAGATCGTTGCTCACAATCCTTCTGCCGTTATCCCGGATCACCTCGGAAAATGGATAATAAACCGGCAGCTGGATCAGCACGCCATCCTCCGGTTCGGTATATGCCTTCACCGCAAGCGCCAGTGCCATCACGATTCCAGGAGTCTTGACAAGCCAGTCTTCCTTCACCTGCCAGTCATGATGCCGCTTCATCCAGCCCTGCACTGCCTTAAAATAGCTCTCTGTCCCCTCACTGTAACCGAAGATGCCATGCTCTGCCTGCCGGATTAAGGCATCCTGCACATAAGATGATGTTGGAAAATCCATATCTGCCACCCAGAGCGGGAGCACATCCGCCGGTTTTCCACGCTTCACCGCAAAGTCATATTTCAGACAGTTTGTGCCGCGCCTTTCTGTTATTTTATCAAAATCAAGATTTCTCTCTGCCATGTCATTCTCCCTGTATCTGTTTTACATGTTCCATCCTAGCACGTTTCTGTCAATTGTGTTAATTCGTTTTCATTAGAGTACGATATAGGGTGTTCCTATAGCAAAAAATGACGACACAGAACAGGTTCGTTCTGCATCGTCATTTTCTCTTCTATTGCTTCTCTTTTTCGTATAGTCCCGGCATCCGTTCTATCTGGATTTTGTCCCGGAACCTTATTTTTCATCATAGGTATCCAGGAAGTGATGCTTCACACCATCCTTCTTGTATGCCACAACTGTCTCCAAATTTACATTTTCCACACTCTTAAAAATATTGCCTTCCACATACTGGTTGACTTCTTTGAGCTTCGCGATCAGCTCCTTGACCTCCACACGCTTAGAGCGGTTCTCATTGTTACAGCTTGTACAGGTGTCCGTGAACTTGCAGGCACACTGGATAAAATGAAGCCCGTTATAATCGCGCCATGCCTTGATATCGTCCTCCCGCACGAGATAAAGCGGGCGGATCAGCTCCATTCCCTCAAAATTTGTGCTGTGGAGCTTCGGCATCATCGTCTGGATCTGGGCACCATATAACATTCCCATCAGGATCGTCTCGATGACATCGTCATAGTGATGACCAAGCGCAATCTTATTGCATCCAAGCTCTTTCGCATAGTGATACAAATGTCCGCGTCTCATTCTTGCACACAGATAGCACGGTGATTTTTCCACATTGAAAACAGATTCAAAAATATCTGATTCAAAAATCGTGATCGGAATATTCATCTTTCTCGCATTCTCCTCGATCACCTTCCGGTTCGCCGGGCTGTATCCCGGATCCATCACCAGAAACTTCACCTCGAACTCAAACTTATTGTGAAGCTTCAGCTCCTGGAACAGCTTTGCCATCAACATGGAATCTTTTCCACCGGAAATACAGACCGCGATCTTATCTCCTGGCTTCACAAGTTCATACTCATTGATCGCTTTCGTGAACTTGCACCAGATACTCTTACGGAACTTCTTGCGGATGCTGAGCTCCACCTCTTTACTGATGTCAAGCTCTTCCTCCTGCTTCATCGCGTCTAAAAGCCACGCGATATATCCGCCCTCTAAGCTCACGGCATCCATGCCCTTCTCTTCTAATAACTCTGCGACTTCCACACTGAAACGTCCCCTGCTGCAGCATATGACAAGTTTTTTGGAAAAATCAATGGCTGGATTGCCCTCGATCGCATCAGACGGTGTCGCCACAGCCCCCGGGATCGCCCCGTGTGCCACTTCATTCTCATCGCGGATATCAATGATCTGGTATGTACCCTTCTCTAATTTTTTCAACTCTTCTATTGTAATATTCATGGATCTGATTAACCTTTCTAACACGCTCTGTTTCTAACTCCGCTGCCTGCTCTGCAGCGTTCCTTCCCATTCTGCCATCAGCAGGCTGTTCCTGTTCCATCAATGACCAGTCACAACACTTCATCTTATCTTCATTCTGTTATTCCGTCAACTGATTTTTTCCATCTAACAGCAGACTTCTCCTGAATTGCTGTCCAAAATACAACATGCTAATCTGGCAGCTTTAGAAACGGAATGATATCCGGCTGATTCTCCTGATGTTCCCCAATGAACTTCTCCATCCAGACCATGTCATACCAGTGGTGGAACTTATATCCGCACTGATGAAACGTACCGACCATCCGGTATCCCAGTTTTTCGTGAAACTTCACACTATCCTTCGTCAGATGTTCATCCTCCACCTGAGGGTAAGCGATGCAGGCATTTACATTTAAAATGCCCTGCCGCCTGAGACAGTCCTCCAATGCTTCATACAACTTTTTCCCGATTCCATGCCGCTTACAGTCCGCCGCCACATAAATAGAGGTCTCCACCGCCCAGTCATAAGCTGCCCGCTCATGAAATTGACCTGCATAGGCATAACCGACTGCCCGTCCATCCTCTTCCGCCACAAGGTAAGGATAACGTTCCAGCGTATGGTGGATTCTGTTCCGGAACTCTTCCACCGACGGAACCATATATTCAAACGTGATCGCTGTATTCCTTACATATCCCTCATAAATTGCCAGAAGCGCTTCTGCATCCGCTTCTGTTGCAACACGGACCGTTATTGCATCTGCCATTCCTTTTCACCTCTTACAAAATTACTTTTCAGGTAATTGCAAAATTCATAGAAAATCTGGATTGGATTGTGCACGATGGTCAAAAACATAAGAAGACACTGGGGAGCCGCCGGTCCTTAGCGACCGTATTTTGGTCGCTTAGTACCGCTGCGAGCGACACGTAGCGAGAGCGTGTCTTCGTTGTTTTTGACCATCGTGCACAATCTTCACAGCCTAAATTTGAATTTTGCAATTGTCTACATTTCGAATGCCTCACGGATGCTGTCATAGTGCAGGAAAATTCCCTGCTCTGCGAACTCCTTAACCTGTTCTAACGTTGCAAACATGTAACCATCCGTCTCTTCCTCCTGTAAATGCAGGTCTTCTTCCTTCACGTCCATGACAAAGCGGTACACATCCACGAAGTAATTGTCCCCCTCGCCTGGATTCTCCCTCTTATAGGTAAAAAGATACCCGCCTTCCGCTTCACTCACATCAAGCCCTGTCTCTTCCTTCACCTCACGGCGCACAGCCTCCTCCGAGGTCTCGCCAGCCTGCGCAGCCCCGCCGGACACTTCCCACCAGCCAGGTGCCCATGCCTTGGTCATCACGCGCTTCGTGATCAGAAACGTTCCGTTCTTTCTCGCAATCACACCAAGCACTGTAAGGTGATATTCTCCGTCCTTCAAACACCAGTCGTTCCGCTTCATCGTTCTTCCTGTCACCTTTTTATCCGCATCATAAATATCCCAGTATTCCATCCTTCGCTCCTTCTACATAGATTCTTAAATAATTGTGAAACTCCCAGAACATGTATATCAGATTGTGAACGATGACCGAAAACATAAGAAGACACTGGGGAGCCGCCGGTCCTTAGCGACCGTATTTTGGTCGCTTAGTACCGCTGCGAGCGACACGTAGCGAGAGCGTGTCTTCGTTGTTTTTGGTCATCGTTCACAATCTCAACTACTTATATTTGAGTTTCGCGGTTTACGGATATCTTATCATTTTCGCTTTTTCATTGCAATTCCTTCTCCCGGTCTTCTAACATATTTTAATATCCTCCCTTACATTTTTGCTTACTTAATATCATTTACTATCAGAAAAGGACTTGTTATAATCTATTTTGTTGTGAAAGGAATGAATCTTATGAGTTTACAGAAAAATACTGCCCGGGCATCAGATACCAAAGCCTGGGCATTCAGCAGAAAAATATTTACGGACGGGATGCGCGATGGCTTTCCGATTGCACTCGGATACTTCGCCGTATCCTTCTCCCTTGGAATTGCTGCAAGAAATGCCGGCCTTACCCCGTTTCAGGGGTTCCTTGCAAGCCTTTTTAACAATGCATCTGCCGGGGAATATGCCGCATTCACGCTCATTGCCGCGAACGCGTCTTACCTTGGGGTTGCCCTGATCACGCTGATTTCAAATGCGCGCTACCTCTTAATGAGCTGTGCCTTAGCGCAGCGTTTTACACCGGACACCCCATTTTTTCACCGGCTTTTCATCGCTTACGACGTGACAGATGAGCTGTTCGGCATCACGATCGCAAGGCCCGGGTACTTAAATCCCTTCTATACCTACGGTGCGATCGCGCTCGCCGCTCCCGCCTGGTCGCTCGGGACTGCCTTCGGCATTCTCGCCGGGAACATCCTTCCGGCGCGGATCGTGAGCGCTTTAAGCGTCGCGCTCTACGGCATGTTCCTCGCTATTATTATCCCGCCCGCAAGAAAGGATAAAGTTGTTGCCGTCCTCGTCATCTTAAGCTTTGTTTTAAGCTTCGCATGCGGGCATCTTCCGGTGATCTCCGATCTGTCCGGCGGGACAAGGACGATTGTACTGACCGTTGCAATCTCCTCTGTGGCAGCGGTTCTTTTCCCTGTAAACGCAAAGCAGGCAGACGATTCTGCATCCTAATGCACGATCATCTGCCTGACTGTCACACCATCTCGAAGCCTGTCGGAAACAACATTGATCGTCCCTCACTTCGAAATTCATACTTTAATAAGTGATTCTCATATTCAAAACCGCAGAAAGGACTTTCCTTATGACACATAACAATTATATTTACATTCTCGTGATGGCACTTGTCTCCTACGCCATCCGGGTACTGCCACTCACACTGATCCGCAAGCCGATCAAAAATCAGTTCATCCAGTCATTTTTATACTATGTCCCATATGTCACGCTCGCCGTCATGACTTTTCCGGCAATCGTTGAAGCAACGCAGAGCCCTCTCGCCGGTGCTGTTGCACTTGTTGTTGGAATTGCAGCTGCATGGTTCGGGGCAAGTCTGTTTCAGGTTTCTGTGGCGTGCTGCGCGGTTGTCTTTGTGATTGAGCTGTTTATCTAAATCCTGTCGTTTCTTCCACCCGGGCTCCTGCAAAGACGCATTTTTCTGTCAAATATCAGCCAGTGAACGCTGCTAATTCTTCTCGTCCTTCGTAACCTTTTTCCGCACAGCCTCCACCATCGGCAGTCCGGTATCATAGTCGAGCTGTCTTGGCTCATACTCCTCATTTTCCCGCTGCCTCGTATAACCGTCGTTCTGCCAGGTCGGCTTCTTATCCGTTCTCCACGGTCTCGCACTCCACTGATAACCGCGGTAAAGATCCCTTGTCACATTCATATGCTCTAGCAGGGCATCATGCAGGGCATCCCGCTCCTTCGCATAAGCCGGATCCTCGATCAGATTGTGCACCTCATATGGATCCTTCTTCATATCGTAAAATTCATCTGTATCAAGAAGATTTAACACCAGCTTATACCTCTCCCCGGTCGCTGCACGCATAATCTGCAGTCCGCCAAAGCCGTCATGGTCAATCTCATAGCGGGTGAATTCTGTGTATACAATGTCATTCACTTTTTTCGTGGTGTCATAAATCTGTTTTAACATGCTCTTACCTTCTAAGAGCTTTGGAACCGGAATTCCCATATAATCCAGGATTGTCGGTGCAAGGTCAATGTGAGAAGCCGGTGCATCCACAACTTTTCCCCTCTCCCCTCCACGGATCAGAAGAGGGATGTTTGCCACCTCTTTGTACGCTGTCGCGTTTTTCATCTGCAGGCGGTGGGCTCCGAGCATATCTCCATGGTCAGATGTAAAAATCACTAACGCCTCTGGCATAAGCTCATTGATCTTATCGATCACTTTTCCGATTTCATGATCTACAAATGTATTGCATCCCAAAAACAATGCCAGCGCCTTCGAAGGATGATTGATCTCTGCTGCTGTCTTATGAATATCGTCTCCCGCCCACAATTGCTGCATGAGCGGCTTTTTGCTCAGGTCATCTGCAAAGTTTGGCTGGTCATCAAAGGTAAATCCCTCATACATCGTGTTATACGGAGCCGGACACAGGCTAGGTCCATGCGGCTCATCATAGGAAACCGTCAGGAAAAAGTCCTCATCCTGATATTTTTCCAGGAAATCCAATACCCGCGTTGTGCAGCGGTACGCATAGGTGAACTTCTCTGTCATATCCTCCCCAAATGCCGTCTCCGGCTTTCTGGAAGCTAACTTCTCCTCATCTGTCAGCTCATTCAAATAACACCTCATGTCATACCAGTATTCCGAATCCCAGCCTTCCGGGCATTTCCCGAACCCAAAATAGTCACCGCCATCTAAGTGCCATTTTCCAATATAGCCACAGTGGAAGCCATTGTCCGTCAGTCGCTGCCCGATCGTCTTCACATTCGCCCCCAGCGGTACACAGTTCGTCACCATCCCGTTTGAATGCGGGAATGTCCCGGTAAAAATGGCGCTCCGCGCCGGTCCGCACACTGGCTGGCACGAATAGGCATTATTATAACGGATTCCTTCTGACGCAAATCTGTCAAGATTTGGGGTGATCATCCGCGTATTGCCATAGCAGCCTAGCATGTCTTTTCTTGTTGTGTCGGTCATGATTAAGATTACCTGTTTTTTCATAAAAAATCCCTATACCTTTTCTGTAATGTATATCTTTTCTTTATTCATATACTTTTGCAGATATCTATTTTTTCTGCATTGTCTTGCCCTTTTCTTATACATTCACATCATAATTTTTTCCAATTTTTCTTTCTATAGAGTATTACGTCTAATATATGGATAAAACTGCTTTTTTTCTTTTATTTCAATGACATTTTTTCTTATTCATAGTATCATAAAAGCATACATTGTAACAATAGAATATTGTCATGAATTAATTGGGGGATTCTTTATGATAGATATTTCCGGGCATCTACGCCCTTATCGAAGTGAACTTGGATTTGAAGATCTTACTACAGATTTTATGATAAACTGCTGTGGTTATCAGCATTTTTTCACCAAGGATTTTTCCCGTTTAAGGCCGAACGGCCGACTCGACTATCAGATTATTTATATTTATCAGGGATGGGGCTATTTCAAGCTCAATCACAAATGGACAAAACGGGCAAAAGGAGAGATTCAGCTTTTTCGTCCGGGAGAGCATCAGGAATACACCTACTATGCTAAAGATAACACAGAAGTTTTCTGGATTCATTTTACCGGAACCAACTGTGAAAAGATACTATCTGACTATCAGATTCAGTCCTGTCATATTGGTGAAAATATTTTATTTAAAACTATTTTTCAGGAAATCATTCTTGAATTGCAATTAAAAAAGCCGGGGTTTGAAGCCTATATCGCCAGCGATTTTATTCGTCTCCTTGTCAGTTTTAACCGCACCAGGCAAAACGAACGGTATTCTTCTCATTCAAATTTTTCTTTGGACCGCCTTATTTTAGAGCTCAATCAACACTATAACACTTCCTGGTCTATTGAGAAAATGGCAGATTTCTGCAATTTAAGCCCGGATTATCTTTCTCATCTTTTTAAAAAGGAATACCACGTCACCCCTGTTAAATATCTGACCCAGATACGGCTGAACAAGGCGAAAGATTTTCTCTCTGACGAAAATCTTTCCATTTCGGATATTGCCTATCTTGTCGGCTACAGTGATCCACTTTATTTTAGCCGAACCTTTAAAAAATCAGAACAGGTATCGCCACAACAATACCGGAAAGATATTTTGCAGATTCATACGCCGTTTCCTACCTATGAGACATAAAATGGTGAAAGGCACGCTTTGCAAGTTTTCCCTTGCCATGAATTATGGGATGAAGCCTCTTATGCGGACTTCATCCCTGGTTCTTTCAGTCTAATTTAGGATGTCTCACAACAATCTCATTATTTACAAATTCTAATGGAGTAATATATACCTGTCTGTTTCCACCGCCTTTTTCATAATCCGTATGTGCATGATAAACACAATATAAATTTCCCTCATCATCTGCTACAACACTGTTATGCCCAGGGCCTGAAATCTGGTCATTTGCACATAAAATCGGATTATCCTCATATTTTAAGAACGGTCCCATTGGGCTGTCACTCACCGCTCCTCCAATTCCATAATAGATTGATTGAAAAAAATTAGCAGAATACATCATGTGGTATTTTCCATTATGTTTTATCACAAATGGTCCTTCATTCCAACGTTGCTTTAACTCAGGCTGCTGAATTTCCCATTCCTGCTCCGGTTTTAGAACCAGTCTTTCCTCTCCTTTTACCGATACATAATCTTCTCCGAGTTCCACTACATAGATGTCAGCTTCTTTTATTCCATCTACCAGATGATTTGCCCCAGCTCTGGAATAATACAGATAATTTCTGCCACCGTCTTTTAATACATGGGCATCCAATACCCCATAGCCGAAATCAAACATTGGTCTATTGTCAAACACATCTTTGAATGGTCCTTCCGGCGAATCTGCAACTGCAACACCAATTCTTAATTCTTCCTGTTCGTAAATTTTCCATTGGGCAGTATAATACATGTAGAACTTTCCATCAAACTCATACACCTCAGGAGCCCAGAAACAGCTATTCCCAAAGCAGTTGTCTTTTGCTTCAAAACATATCCACGGTTTGCTCCAATCTGATAAGTTCTCTGATTTCCAACAGAAAAATCCTCTGATACCACTCGTTGCATATAAATAATAGGCTCCATTGTAATTTAATACATATGGATCTCCAATTTTTACAATTGGGATTGGGTTTTTGATATCTATCATTATACTCTCCTACTTGACAGCACTGTCAATCTGTCCCTCTATGATATATTTTTGAAGAAACAAATATAAAATAATAATTGGAAGTATCCCGATCACACAAGTTGCACAGGCTCTCGGTACATTCGATACTCCACTTGAATTATTAAAAGCTGCCTTAATCACCAGAATAATCGTGTGTTTTGTTTTATCCTGCAACAAATACATGGGCATTAAATACTGGTTCCAGCATCCTGTTGCAGACATAATGATTCTTGTTACCGTAATAGCTTTTAACTGTGGCATAATGATAAAGAAAAATGTCTGAAGCATGCTTGCTCCGTCAATCATCGCTGCTTCATCCAATGCAACAGGTATTGATACAATAAAATTTACATACATAAACATGGAGCCTGCCATTCCAGTCGCAGCAGTTAATAACGCCAATCCCCATAGTGTATTCGACATATGTAATTTTACCATCAGAGAATACGTACCTACCAACAACGCTGTGCTTGGAATCATCATAATTGCCATACTGCCCTGTCGGATAAAATTTGATAATTTATTACTGCTTCTTGCAATTCCATAAGCACCCAACGCTGAAAATATAATTTCAACGACTAACGTAATTAAAACTACAATAACAGAGTTTTTAAATCCTTTCAGTAAAGAGGCATCCTGAAATGCAGAAATATAATTGCCAAGATTAATAATGGATGGCGGTTTCAGCATAGAACCTGTATCCTGCAACGTCCTGAGCGACATTGTTATTAAAATGTAAATTGGCAAAAGGTAAATTAGAATCAGAATAAACGAAACAACAAAATTCATGACTGATGTTTTTGCGTTTTTTCTCATTAGTATTCAACCTCCTTTTTTCTCAGATATGCATTTACAGGCAATGCAACGATCATAATAATAACAAATGTCACAAATCCTACTGCTGACGCATATCCCGCCTTTTCATCATTAAAATACAGCAATGATACATAATAAGATAACGACATCGATTGTCTGTTCGGACCACCCGCTGACATAGAAACAATCACATCAAACATTTTGAATCCACCAATCAGATTAGTTACAACCGCCGTCGTGATTGAAGGCATTAATAACGGCAGCGTAACAGATGTAAATTCCTTCCATCGTCCGGCACCGTCAAGCCTGGCTGCTTCCTTGTACATCATTGGTATATTCTGTAATCCGGCAAGATAGATTACCATACATAATCCCATATATTGCCAAGAATTCACCAACATGATCATAATCGTGGCTGTCCAACCATTTTTCATCCAATAGACTGGCGCAATTCCAAGATATCCAAGTATTTCATTAAACACACCACCTTCGTACTGTACAAAATAATAGATAATCTGTCCCATCAGGAATGCCGATATCATAATTGGCATATACAATATAACACGTAATGCATTTCTTCCATGGAACTTTCTGTTTACAAATAATGCAGCTACCAGTCCTGCCACATTCTGTAAAATCATGGATCCAAAGCCATAGATGATGGTGTTTAATAATGTTCTCCAAAAAACCTTGTCCTGAAAAAGATTGATAAAATTTTCCAGTCCCGTAAATTTCATGTTTTGTGAGTATCCGTTCCACTTAAAAAAAGATAAACGGATGGCATTTACAAATGGAACTCCAATAAACGCCAGTATAAGAAAAACTGCCGGAAATGTTAAATAGATATATTTCTTCTTTCTCTTTTCCATATGTATCCTCTCCTGTGGATTCTGACTATTGTCATGAAACAGTGGGATGACCATCCGGCCATCCCACTATCTGTACATTAATCGTTCTGAGCTGCCTCGTATAATTCTTTATAATTTTCCAGTAAAATTCCTTTTGCTTCCTGCACGCCATTCTCGCTTGGATCTGCAATTAACGTATCAACTGACTGTTTAAATACCGGCCACATACCGGATGGCATATATTTTCTATCCCATAAATTTTCATATAAGATATCAGCATCTGCACATTTTGCCTGCATTTCTGTCATATACTTTAAAGCAATACCATCATCCATTTCCATAGCGGACTTCATACTGCTGATATATCCGGAAGATGCTGTCAGCAATACATTATTCTCAGGTCTTGCCATAAAATTCAGAAAAGCTTTTGCTGCATCTGCATGTTCGCTGTCTTTCCAGATTCCAAATGCATCTCCTTCTCCAATACCTACAAATCTTTTTCCTCCTTCTTTGGAGCAAAAATCTGGAAGGAACGCGTAATTTCCATCTGGATTTATTTCCCGGCATCCTACAAAGAAGGTTGCTCCGTTTCCAACCCAGAACGCTGCCTGATTATTTGCAAACCTCTTCACTGTATCATCTACGGAAACGGTCGCATAATCATCATAAAAATAACCATGATTTAACCAGTCCACATTTTCCTCGAGCCACGGTACCATAGACTCAAAATCATAGGTTCCGCCTAACATTGCCTGTGAATCCTGTGCCAGTTCTCCATCATAACTTACCCAGGTACCTGCTGCATTGGCTATCGCTCCTGCATTGGCAGTCTGTCCGATCGGTGTATAACCTGCTTCCTTGATTTTTCACATGCTGCCGTAAAATCATCCCAGGTATTAAGGGAATAAACATCAACTCCCGCATCTTCACAGACATCCAGATTTACCAGAATACCATTTGCAAGCATAGAAGTCATTAATACATAGATGCTTCCGTCATCATCCTGAATAACTCCCAGTGCTGATTCATCATAATCAGATACCCACTCCTCCTTGGACAAATCCGTCAGATACTCTTTATAACGAAGAATCGACCACCCATGTGTTTCAAAGACATCTGGCAATGTATTTGACGCCATTCTTGTTTTCAAAGAGTTTTCATAGTCATCCTGACCATAAGACGTGATTTCTACTTTACATCCGCTTTCATTCTCAAACTTATTTGTCAGCTCTGTAAACGTATCAAGTGTAGAGCCTGTGTAACGAACTGCAACCTCTATGGATTCACCTGAAAAATCCTTTCCTGTACTGTCTGTACCAGCAGAACTCTCTGTACCAGTATCTGTTGACATTCCAGAAGCACCTGTTGTGCTTCCATCTCCTGTATCTGTGGACACTCCACACGCTGCCAGTGTGACAAACATACTTGCACATAATAAAGCTGCTATTGTTTTTTTCATTCTGTTTCCTCCCGCATTATGCTTTTGTCTTCTTCATCTCTGTAAATCAGCGCTCATTTATTCGATCACATTTTCATAACACCACATGTAAAAAATCGTTTTCCGCTCTGATTTTTCTTCTTAATATCGCAGCAGCAGTAATTTTCTTTCTTTGTGATGTTGTACTCTTATCATAAGGATTTCTGCCTTTCCCCACTATACAAAAAAATGTTATATATATGGATAAAACTGTTTTTTTGTTTTCCATCAATGACTTTTTTATTTTCTTATGCTACTATACTTTTCGAGGGAATTCTTCTCTATTATTTGTTTTATATCTTATCATACATCTTCATTAGATTCTATGTTTCAATCAGATGATAATTTATATCTTTTAAATATATTTCAGGAGGTGCCTATATGGAGAGTTATAACAAATTTTTTTATTATATAAACAAAATTGTAGATATCCTTTTTCTAAGCATCTTATGGACAATCTGTAGTCTACCTATTGTTACAATAGGTGCTTCTGCCAGTGCTGCATATGTCTGTGTCCATCAATCAATCTGCCATGACCGGAATTATATTGCCCGTACTTTTTTCTCTGCGTTTCGCAAAAATTTAAAAACCGGATGTTTCACATCCATTATATTTCTGCCCGCTATTGTTTTGTCTGCGCTGGCATTTTATCGGACCGTGCAAAAAAACTCCGGTGATTTTACCTATCTATTCCTGTTCCTCAGCATTTTTATTTTTGGAATTTGTATATTGATTTACCTACATTTCTGCTGCATCACTGCCAGATTTGCTTATCCACACAGCACCGTTGTCCAACTGATAATTACTTTTTTATTGAAGGATATTTTTCTAAATCTGCTTCTGCTGTTCCTGTTTGCATGTAGTCTTGATATCGTCATCTATTATCCTCCAAGCCTTTTTTGCATCCCTGGAGTTTATATGGTGCTTTGTTATATCATCGAAGAACAGATTTTCAGAAAACATATTAAAAATTTATAGCATCATATACAAAAAGGATACATAAACTGCTTTGCCAATTTACGTATCCTTCTCTATTTTTTCTTATTCCTTCATCCAATTCTTTACTGTAGCAACATTAATATTCACTGCTTTTGTAATTTCATCAACCGATAATCCCATCTCCGCCGGGGATCCTTTTATCTCTACAGCATCTTCTTCCTCCGCAAAAACACCATCGTAATCACACAGATCAACAGCGTCAGGATACAGATAATCAGAAATCC
>CAKRFH010000060.1:0-19273 GCA_934320555.1 uncultured Roseburia sp. | reverse complement strand
CCTTACTGGTTGTCCAGTAAAGAGGGTACATATCAATGACTCCGGGGCTTTTTACGTCGGTGTGATGACCGAAAAATTATTTTTTCTTCACACTATACCCAAAGCTTCCAAGCTTTTTCCCAAGCAGGAAATATTCTCCGTGTGAATAGGTAACCAGTCCGCTGTGATTCAGCTCAAACTTGCCTTTCTCATCGAGCAGGGTATCGTCGATCGTGACACCGACAACATCGGCAAGGATCATGGAATGGCTGCCGAGCGGCAGGATCTGATGGACTTTGCATTCGATGTTGACCGGGCTTTCGGCGATGCCGGGTGCGTGGACATGCTGGGACGGGAGAGGGGTCAGGTGCATCTCTTTGAATTTGTCGATATCGCGTCCGGAGCGGACACCACAGTAATCGGTTGCTTTTACGAGATTTTCCGTTGTTAAATTAATCACAAACTCCCCGGATTCTTCGATCAGGTGATAGGAGTAGCGCTCCGGGCGGACGGAGATGGAGACCATTGGTGGATTGGTACATACGGTACCTGCCCAGGCTACAGTGATAATATTTGGTTTCCCTTCCAGTTCCGGTTTCTCACAGAGTGGATCTTTTGCGGAAGCACTCTGGCAGCTCACCATGACTGCCGGGAGCGGATAGAGCATATTTCCTGGTTTCCAGTGTTGCTTTGCCATAGATAAGATTACCTTTCTTGCAGTCTTGCGTTTTATATTTGAATGTGCCAGATGGCACGGATCCGTTACTTCAGCAGGATGTCCATCAGATAGGCATAGACATCTTCATTCTGTTTTTTCCAGTTGTTACAGATCGCTTCTGCCTGCGCCCGTGTCTTGACACTTAGGGTCAGGTCGATCAGGTTGAGGTTGTGCTCACGGTACTGACAGCGCACGGCGTAGTTGTGGTCCGGCGTCTTGAAATAGTCAGCGAGGATCGCATTGTCGTTGCGGAGCTGGAGCTTATTCTTCTCGAGAAATGACATCGTGTCATGCTCGATGGCATCTGAGATCTTGTCCTTGAAAAATTCCAGCGTTTCCTTCCCGGCGGGAGTGATGGTATACTGGGTGTTACTGTGTGTGGATTCTGAATGGATGAGGTCGGCATCCACAAGATCGCTGATCACCTGCTGGACACGGAAATAATCGGTGTAATCCTGTTCCAGAAAGAAATTGGAAATCTGGGTGTTAGTCAGCGGAAAATCAACTTTGTCTAACATATTTAAAATTGTCAGTTTATAGATCGTAAATGGTTCTGCCATAAGTCCTCCTTCATTGTGTTGAAAAATAGTCAGTGGAAATCCGGGGAACAGAGCTTTCCCTGCCACGTATTCCGTTCTTTAAAACGCCTGTGGATTGTATTTAAAACCCGTTTTTTATCCGTGCTCCACAGGGGCGCAAGCAGCAGGCTGCGGGGACCGTCGCCCGTGATGCGGTGGATGGTCATTTCCGGCGGGAGAAGCTCGATGCAGGTGACGATAAAGTCGCAGTATTCCTCCATGGAAAAAAGAGAGAAGGGAGAGGCCGCGTAAAGTGAGCCAAGCTCTGTTCCTTTCAGAACATGGAGAAGCTGCAGCTTGATGCCGGAGACCGGGAGCGATGCCACCTGCCGGACAGAAGCAAGCATCATCTCCTGTGATTCTCCCGGAAGCCCGAGAATCAGGTGGGTGATGACAGGAATGTTCCGGTCGGAAAGCGCATGCACAGCATCGAGATACTGTGTATAGTGAAAACCGCTGTGGATCGCATCGAGTGTGGTATCGTGGATGGACTGCAGACCGAGCTCAATCCAGACAGGCTTGATCCGGTTCAGTTCCTCTAACAGGTCAAGTACGTCTGCAGGCAGACAGTCACAGCGGGTTGCGATGGACAGGGCTGCAATATCCGGATGCCGGATAGCCTCGGTAAACAGTGAACGTAAGTAGTCCACCGGGGCATACGTGTTCGTGTAAGCCTGAAAATAGGCGATGAACTTTTTGCAGGCTGTCTTCTGACGAATACGGGATTTTGCCTGCTCGATCTGCACTGTGACAGAGAGGGAGGGACATGCGGCAAAATCACCGGATCCACCGGCACTGCAGAAAATACAGCCGCCGGTATTGACAGTGCCATCCCGGTTCGGACAGGTCATGCCACCGTTTAGGGACAGCCTGTAGACTTTCTCGCCGAATGTCTGCCGGAGTTCATAATCCAATGAATGATAGGGCTTGTCTCCCCAATGCACAGGATGCATCACCGGTTTTTCCTGTTTCTCAGGCATGGATATGGGATCTGACGGCTTCGCTTACAACCTCAGCAACTCTCGGGTCGAAAGCTTCCGGCATAATAAATTCATCGTTTAACTCTTCATCTGAAACAAGGTATGCCAGCGCTTTGGCAGCCGCTAACTTCATCTCGTCAGTGATCTGTCTTGCATGTCCCTCAAGAGCACCTTTGAAAATGCCAGGGAAAGCAATCACGTTGTTGACCTGGTTCGGGAAATCACTGCGTCCGGTTCCGATCACGCGTGCACCGGCAGCTTTGGCAACGTCCGGCATAATTTCAGGAACCGGGTTCGCCATGGCAAAGAGGATGGAATCATGATTCATGGAAGCAACCATCTCCGGAGTTACAATATTCGGGGCGGAGACACCGACGAAAATATCGGCTCCCTTTAATGCATCGGCGAGAGTGCCGGAAGCGTTTTCTAAGTTGGTAACCTCGGTCATTTTCTTCTGCATCCAGTTTAAGTTCGGGTAATCTTTTCCGATGATTCCCTCTCTGTCACACATGGTAATATGCTGGAAACCATAGGTGAGGAGCAGCTTTGTGATGGCAACTCCGGCAGAACCGGCACCGTTTACGACAACTTTGCAGTCTTCTTTTTTCTTTCCGGTCACGCGCAGGCCGTTGATGATTCCGGCGAGAACGACGATGGCAGTGCCATGCTGGTCATCATGGAAAACAGGGATATCAAGCATCTCTTTGAGCCGTTCCTCAATCTCAAAACAGCGTGGCGCAGAGATGTCTTCCAGATTGATGCCGCCGAAAGCAGGTGCAATATTTTTGACAGTTGTAATAATTTCTTCCGTATCCTGGGTATCCAGACAGATCGGAACGGCGTTGACATTGCCAAATTCCTTGAAAAGGACACATTTTCCCTCCATAACAGGCATGGCGGCATAAGGTCCGATATTGCCAAGACCGAGAACGGCGCTTCCATCGGAGACAACCGCTACCGTGTTCGCTTTCATCGTATAGGTGTAAGCGGCAGCAGGGTCTTTCGCGATGACCTTGCATGGCTCAGCGACACCCGGGGTGTAGGCGATAGCAAGATCTTCCCTGGAGCTGACTTTGGATTTCGCTACGGTTTCTAATTTTCCATTCCATTGTTTGTGCATTTCCAATGCTTTTTCATTTAAGTCCATGAGTATTCTCCTTATTTAAAACTATCTGTCTGCAATGATAACATTTACTTTTTTATTTATCAAGGAAATTAGGGCTTCCTATTTTAAAAAAAATATTGTATAATCAAATTATCGCAAGTTCATTTCGTCAATTCCGACGTTATTCCCAATGATAGATGTATTTGAAAAAGGAGTATTGAATGAGAGAAAAATATGAGAGTCTGTCCGTTGCAGTATTGAAGGATCTGGCAAAAAGCAGAGGGATCAAGAATCTTTCCGGTATGAAGAAACAGGACCTTGTAGAGGCGATGTTAGCGGAAGATGAGAGAGAAAAACAGGAAAAGCAGGAGGCTGCTAAAAAGGTGGAAGTGGCAGAGCCGCAGGCGAAAGCTGCACCACACCGCAGGATGAAGCGGGAGGATGTAAAGAATGCAGAGGCAGCAGAAGAAGCAAAGGAGTCTGTAAAGGAGGAAAGCACCGCGTCTGCAACAGCCGCAACGACGAACCAGGCAGATGATTCGATGAAGAATCTTGACAGCGGAATTACAGCAAATGGTATCTTAGAGGTTATGCCGGATGGATATGGTTTTATCCGCTGTGAGAACTATATGCCGGGTGAGAATGATGTCTATGTGTCCCCGTCCCAGATCCGCAGATTTAACTTAAAGACAGGAGATATTATCTGTGGAAATACGAGGATTAAGACACAGCAGGAGAAGTTTTCCGCATTACTGTATGTCACCACGATCAACGGGTATCATCCGAGCGTGGCACAGCACAGAAAGAATTTCGAGGATCTGACCCCGATTTTTCCAAATGTGAGAATCCGCATGGAGAGACCGGGCAGCAGCGTTGCAATGAGAATCGTCGACCTTGTATCCCCGATCGGAAAAGGACAGCGAGGCATGATCGTGTCCCAGCCGAAAGCAGGTAAGACAACCTTGTTAAAGGAGATCGCAAAATCCGTGACAGAATCCCATCCGGAGATGCACCTGATCATTTTACTGATCGATGAGCGCCCGGAGGAGGTTACCGATATTAAGGAAGCGATTGAGGGAGATAATGTGGAAGTTATCTATTCTACATTCGACGAATTGCCGGAACACCACAAGAGAGTATCGGAGATGGTCATTGAGCGTGCAAAGCGTCTTGTGGAGCATAAGAAGGATGTCATGATCCTGCTCGACAGTATCACACGTCTTGCAAGGGCATACAACCTGACAGTTCCGCCAAGCGGACGTACCTTATCCGGTGGTCTTGACCCGGCAGCCCTCCATATGCCGAAGCGATTCTTTGGTGCTGCGAGAAATATGCGTGAGGGAGGAAGCCTTACAATACTTGCAACAGCACTGGTGGATACCGGAAGCAAGATGGATGACGTTGTATTCGAGGAATTCAAGGGAACCGGTAACATGGAACTCGTGCTTGACCGTAAGCTTTCCGAAAAACGTGTCTTCCCGGCCATTGATATCGTGAAATCCGGAACAAGAAGAGAAGATCTGTTATTAGATCCGGAAGAATTAGAGGCAGTGGAGATCATGCGCAAGGCATATAACGGTATGCGTGCGGATGAGGCAGTGGAGAATATCCTCAACATGTTCGCCCGCACGAAGAACAACCGTGAGTATATCGCCATGGTGAAGAAAAACCGGATCGTATAAGAGCGGCAGCAGTCTTCATTCACGCCCGCTATTTAAAAATGTGGATCAACGGTATATTTATCAAAAAGTACTTGATTTTATGAAAATGATATGCTATACTTTAAAAGCTGTTTATCGGGATGAAGAATCTGCAAGCAGGTTCTGGACAGTTTTTATAGTATTCGTGTATATTCCTGCACGAAATGCCATATGCGGATCGGGTATACGGGCATAAGGAATATAGAACAAGCGTAACTTTAATAACGATAAGAATAAAAGAGGTGAAAATAATGAGAGAAGGAATCCATCCAGATTATCATCAGGCAACTGTTACATGTAACTGCGGAAACACATTTGTTACAGGATCAACAAAGAAAGATATCCACGTTGAAATCTGCTCCAAATGCCATCCATTCTACACAGGACAGCAGAAAGCCAGCAGAACTGACGGACGTATTGATAAGTTCAACAAGAAATACGGCATCAACAAATAAAAAATGGTTACAGATAAGGTTGAGGTTGCTAAATCTCAACCTTTTTTTCAAGGTAAGAATATGAGGCTTTAGATGAGATATTCAGGAATTGGCGGACAGGCGGTCATGGAAGGCGTGATGATGAAGAATCAGGACAAATACGCTGTGGCTGTGAGAAAGCCTGACCATGAGATTGTAGTGGAGGTTTCGGAGTATTCCGGAATCATGAAGGATAAGAAAATAAAGAATATGCCGATTTTCCGCGGCGTATTTAATTTTATAGATTCCCTGGTGCTTGGCATGAAGACACTGACTTTTTCCGCATCCTTTTTCGAGGAGGAAGAAGAGGTGGAAAAGAAGAAGCAGTTGTCCAAAGAGGAGAGAAAGAAGCAGGAACAGAAGGCAAAGAAGCAGGAGAGTGCCATGATGGGCGGCACAGTGGCACTTTCGGTGGTGCTTGCGGTCGGTATTTTCATGTTGCTTCCTTATTATATTTCCACATTTTTCGGAAAGTTTATTTCTTCCGGATGGCTGGTGGCTCTGTTAGAGGGAGTGATACGTCTGGCGGTTTTTGTCGGATATGTGGCAGCCATCTCTATGATGAAGGACATCAGGCGTGTATACATGTACCATGGTGCAGAACATAAGTGTATCAATTGCATCGAACATGGCATGGAATTGAATGTTGAGAATGTGAGAAAGAGCTCGAGACTGCACAAGCGCTGCGGTACAAGCTTTCTTCTGATCGTAATGCTGATCAGTATCGTATTTTTTATGTTTATCCGTGTGGACTCCCCGGTGCTAAAGGTTGTGCTGCGTGTTCTGCTCGTACCGGTGATCGCAGGGGTATCCTATGAGTTCATCCGTCTGGCGGGAAGAAGTGACAATGCAGTGGTGAATCTTTTGAGCAAACCGGGATTGTGGCTTCAGGGACTGACGACAAGGGAACCGGATGATGAGATGATTGAGGTCGGAATTGCTTCCGTGGAAGCAGTGTTTGACTGGAAGCCTTATGTGGAAGAGATTCAGAGGGAAATGGACAGAGAAAGGCGTGACAGGTAGTATGACGTATCGGGAGGTAGTGACCCGTGGGGAAGAAGAGTTAAGACAGGCGAAAATTGCAGAGGCAAAGAATGACGCCTGGCTTCTTATGGAGGCAGTCTGTAAGATAGACAGGAGTTTTTATTATATGCATATGGAAGAGGATATCTCGGAGGATCTGTTGAAAGAATATGAGCTTTCCGTCAATAAGAGGAAGGAGCATATCCCGCTTCAGTATATTGTCGGGGAGACAGAGTTCATGGGCTTGAAGTTCAAGGTGAATTCCAATGTCCTGATCCCGAGACAGGATACGGAGACTTTGGTGGAGGAAGCGTTGAAGTTTGCCAGACCACAGATGAAGATCCTCGATATGTGCACCGGATCCGGCTGTATTATTATCAGCATTCTGCACAATGTGAAGGATGGCAAAGGCTATGCGGCAGATATCTCCAAGCAGGCGATTAACGTCGCAAAGGAAAATGCCAAGTTAAACGGGGTATCGGTACTGTTTGAACGAAGTGACCTGTTCGAAAACGTGACAGGAAGCTTCGATATGATCGTGTCGAACCCGCCTTATATCCCGACTTCCGTGATCCCGCATCTGATGCCTGAGGTTCAGTGCTTTGAGCCGGTGGAGGCATTAGACGGAAAAGAGGACGGACTGTATTTTTACAGAAGAATTGTGACGGAGGGCAGGGACTACCTGAATCCGGGCGGTTATCTGCTCTTTGAGATCGGCTATGATCAGGGAGAGGCGGTATCTGCCCTGATGCGGGAAGCAGGATTTACAGATGTGAAGGTGACGAAGGATCTGTCCGGAAACGACAGGGTTGTGTCCGGGATGCTTTAGCGGATGAAGCCATTCTGTGACAAAATAGAAGAAAGATGGAGGAAAGAAGATGTTTGATAAATTAGAAGATTTACTGATTCGATATGAAGAACTGATGAGCGAGTTGAGCGAACCGGATGTAGCAAACAATCCGGATCGTTTCCGCAAACTGATGAAGGAACAGAGCGATCTGTCCCCGATTGTGGAAGCTTATAAAGAATACAAACAGTGCAGGCAGAACATTGAGGATTCCCTTGCCATGTTAGAGGAAGAATCTGACGAGGAGATGCGGGAGCTTGCAAAGGAAGAATTAAATGATGCGAAGAACCGCGTCGCAGAACTTGAGAAAGAATTAAAGATCCTGCTTCTGCCGAAAGACCCGAATGATGATAAGAACGTTATCGTCGAGATCCGTGCAGGTGCGGGCGGTGATGAGGCGGCTTTATTTGCAGCTGAGATTTACCGTATGTATCAGCATTACGCAGAGACAAAGAACTGGAAAACTGAGATTATGGAATGTGACGATACCGGAATCGGCGGCATGAAGAGTGTAACCTTTATGATTACAGGAGCAGGCGCATACTCTGTGATGAAGTATGAATCCGGTGTACACCGTGTACAGCGAGTACCGGAGACAGAGTCCGGCGGACGTATCCATACTTCCACGATCACTGTTGCCGTAATGCCGGAAGCTGAGGATGTCGATGTGCAGATCGATGAGAAGGATATCCGTATTGATGTCTGCCGTTCCTCAGGAGCAGGTGGACAGTGTGTCAACACAACAGACTCCGCAGTACGTCTGACCCATATGCCAACCGGAATCGTGATCTACAGCCAGACAGAGAAGTCCCAGATCCAGAATAAAGCGAAGGCATTCGCATTGCTGCGTACCAAGTTATATGACTTAGAGCAGCAGAAAGCACATGATGCTGAGGCAGAGCTCCGTAAGAGCCAGATTGGTACCGGTGACCGTTCCGAGAAGATCAGAACCTACAACTTCCCACAGGGACGTGTGACTGACCACAGAATCAATCTGACACTTTATAAGTTAGACAAGATCATGAATGGAGATATCCAGGAGATCATTGATGCCTGCATCGCGGCAGACCAGGCGAAAAAGCTTGCAAACATGAACGAATAAGCTATGAGTGCAGAAGACGGAGAGAGTATGATTTCCTGCTTGCAGGAGAAATCATACTCTTTTCGTCTTCTGGAAGAATGTAAAGGAGTAACAACATGGCATCCAAATATTATGCAGTAAAAAGAGGGAAGATAAAAGGAATCTTCTACACCTGGGCAGACTGTAAGCAGATGGTGGACGGATATCCGAATCCTGTATATAAGAGCTTTCCGACTGTGGAAGAGGCAGATGCTTTTATAAGAGGCGAAAAAGTATCTGCGGATGCAGCAACGACAGAAAAAAGCGGCTCTACGCAGACAGACATTGCAAAAACGGAGGGAGAACAGTCAGATGCGGGAAGTACCTATGCATTTGTGGACGGTTCTTTCAACGCAGCGACAAAAGTATATGGTTACGGTGGCTTTTTGATCTATGGAGATCAGAAAGAAGTGCTGCAGGGATCGGGAAAAGAACCGGAGATGGCATCCATGCGTAACGTTGCAGGAGAGGTCTTAGGAGCAACGGCTGCGGTAAAACGGGCGGTAGAGCTCGGGCTGCCGGAGGTGACGGTCTACTATGATTATATGGGAATCGAGATGTGGGCAACCGGATCGTGGAAGCGCAATAAGACGGGAACGATTGCCTATTATGAATATATCCAGTCGGTGAAGGACAGGATTAAGATTCATTTCGTGAAAGTGAAAGGGCACTCCGGCGTGGAGGGCAATGAGGAGGCAGACCGTCTCGCGAAGGAAGCGGTCGGAAATCTCTGAGACAGGAAGCTGCTGTCACGGAAGGTGTAATGGTAAGAAAGAAAATCATGGAGAGGGATTCTGTACGGAGCAATGTCAAAGGTCATTAAATAATTACCAATAATTTGGGAGAAAAAAAGGAATTTCATAGAGAAAATGTAAAAAATACACAAGAGTATCATAAAATGATTGTGATTTCCTATTGAGGTACAGTATAATAGAAATGTCGGTTTTATGTAAAAAGAATGTAAATTGCATGTAAAAATTTAAAACGTTACAAAAAATAACGTGGTTAGGAGCACAAATGACATCAATCACAATTATTTTATCGCTGCTCAGTGGAGTGGCACTTTTCCTGTTCGGTATGTCTCTGATGGGAGACGGACTGAAGAGAGTGGCAGGAAATAAGTTAGAACTGGTACTTTACAAGCTGACGAACACCCCGATCAAGGGAATCCTGCTTGGAACGGTCGTGACGGCAATCATTCAGTCGTCTTCCGCGACAACTGTTATGGTCGTGGGTTTTGTAAACTCCGGTATGATGAAGGTAGCACAGGCGATCGGTATTATTATGGGTGCCAATATCGGAACGAGTGTGACGGGCTGGATCTTATGTCTGTCCTACATTGACGGTTCAAGCGGTATCGCACAGCTTTTGTCAACCGCAACGATCTCAGCGATCGTAGCGATCATCGGTATCATCTTTAAGATGTTTGTCAAAAAGAGCGGATTCAAAAACGTCGGAGATATTATGCTCGGCTTTTCCATCCTGATGGTTGGAATGCAGACAATGAGCGGGGCGGTAGCACCGCTTAAGGACAATGAGCACTTTGTGAATATCCTCACAATGTTCAAGAACCCGGCTGCCGGTATTCTTGCCGGTATCGCGATCACGGCTGTGCTGCAGAGTGCATCCGCATCGGTCGGTATTTTACAGGCACTTTCCATGAGCGGAAGCATTACGTTCGCAGCGGCTCTTCCAATCACAATGGGTATCGGTGTCGGTGCAGCCTGTCCGGTTCTTCTCTCCTCCATCGGAACGAATAAGAACGGTAAGAGAACGGCTTTGATTTACCTGTTCAATGACCTGTTCGGTATGCTGTTCTGGTCGATTGTATTCTACACGGTGAATGCATTCGTACATTTCCCGTTTATGGATATGACGATGAGCCCGGTGACGGTAGCACTTTTGAATACGGTATTCCGTGCGGCAACGATCCTTGTGCTGATGCCGTTCATCAAAGTGATTGAGAAGCTTGTATATACGGTAGTGAAAGATTCCCCGGAGGATGAGGAGGATCAGGCAGACTTTGATCTTCTTGAGGAGCGTTTCCTCGCTTACCCGGATCTTGCCATTACGCAGAGCCACCTTGCGATGAACGGCATGGCGAAGAAAGCGAGAAAGAATATTCTCCGCGCCATGAGCCTGTTGGAGGAGTACTCTTCTGAGAAGTTCAACAAAGTGCAGGAAAAGGAAAATCTGATCGATAAATATGAGGATAAGCTCGGCACCTATCTGATGCAGCTGTCCACCCATCAGATGAACGAGAACCAGGCAAAGCAGGTATCGAAGTTTCTGCATACGGTCAGTGACTTCGAGCGTCTGGGTGACCACGCAGTGAATGTGTCGGAAGTGGCGGCAGAGCTGAATGAGAAGAAGATCTCATTCTCAGATGAAGCACAGTATGAGCTTTCCGTCTTAGAGAGTGCGGTAAAAGAATGTGTCAGCATTTCCGTGGATGCGTTCTGTACCGATGACCTGGATCTGGCATCGAAGGTAGAGCCGTTACGAGAACTGATTGGTATTTTGTGCGATGAATTAAAGCTGCGTCATATCGCAAGACTCCGCACCGGAAAATGCGAGATGAAGCAGGGATTTGCGTTCAATGATATGCTGACGAACTTAGAGAGAATGGCGGCCCATTGCTCGAATATTGCGGTGGCAATGATTGAGATCGAAGCGGCAGACTTTGATACCCACCAGTATCTGAAGAGCGTCAGGGAGCGTAAGAATGAGACCTACCAGATGTACTTTGATGAGTACGAGAGAAAATATGATATCAATGGATATAATAAGAAGAAAAGCAAAACCAAGTAAGCTTTGATGGCGCAGGAGAAGAAAAATGGCAAAACTGTTTTTTCGTTACGGGGCGATGGGAAGCTCGAAAACGGCAAATGCACTGATGGTGGAATACAATTACAGGGAGCGGGGCAAGCGTGCGCTGCTCGCAAAACCGCAGATTGATATGCGGGACGGGGAGAAAATCATCAGCTCCCGCATCGGACTGCAAAGGGAGTGCATCTGGACGGAGGAGCTTGTAAAGCTGCCGGATGAAGAGATTCAGAAGTATGACTGTATCATTGTGGATGAGGCGCAGTTCTGCCCGAAAGCACAGATTGAACAGTTCGTCCATTTCGTCGATGACCTGAATGTCCCGGTGATCTGCTATGGACTCCGGGCAGATTTCCGCAACGAGCCGTTTGAAGGAAGCATCTGGCTGATGGCGTGGGCGGATGTGATCGAGGAGATCCGCACGGTATGCTGGTGTGGAAAGGCAGCGAGATGCAATGCCAGATATAACAAATACGGGATCGTCAGGGAAGGCGAGCAGGTGGTGCTTGGAGGCAATGACTCCTATGTGGCACTTTGCAGGAAGCATTTGCGGGAGGGCAACCTCGGCGACTTAAAGTTTAACGAAGAATAGAAGGATCCGGACAGACACGTGAAAAACGTCTGTCCGGATTTTCTTTTTTTCTCCCATTGTGGGCGGTGTCAGATTATGTTAAATTAGTAGAAGAATGTTTCGTAGAGAAGGGGAATACATGTCACTGCAATTTGTTTTTGGAAACGCGGGAAGTGGAAAGTCCACTTACCTTTATAAAAAAATCTTAGGAGAGGCCGCAGAGCATCCGGAGAAGAATTATCTCGTGCTCGTGCCGGAGCAGTTCACCATGCAGACCCAGCGGGAGCTGGTGCGCTTACAGGATGCCCATGCGATCATGAACGTGGATGTGCTAAGCTTTGCCCGCCTTGCGTACCGTGTGTTCGATGAGCTTGGCAGGCAGAACCTGAAGGTGTTAGAGGAGACCGGAAAGAACCTCGTGCTCCGCAAAATAGCGGAAGAAAAAAGAGGACAGCTTCCGGTGCTTGGCGGGAATCTGAATAAGATGGGGTATATCAGCGAGGTAAAGTCGGTGCTCTCGGAGCTGACCCAGTATAATGTCTCTCCGGAGAAGCTTGATGCGTTTCTGGAAACGGAGGCGGTGGGTGAGACGCTGCGGTTAAAGATGCAGGATATTTCTGTGATGTACCATGGCTTTTCCGAGTATCTGGAAGGAAAATATATTACGTCGGAGGAGGTACTCTCCCTGTTGTGTGAGGTGGCGGAGGATTCTGCAATCTTAAGGAACAGCCAGATTGTATTCGATGAGTTTACCGGATTCACGCCGATCCAGAACCAGCTTCTTTTAAAGCTATTGTCCCTCTCTGAAAAAATCACAGTGGCGCTGACCATGGATACGAAAGAGGATTTTTACCATTGCAGGGGACTGCAGGAGCTCTTTTCCATGAGTAAAAAGGCGGTAGAGACGCTGATGCGGATGGCAGGGGAACTGCACATGGAGGTGGAAGAACCGGTTCTTCTGACAGACGGGAAGAAGCTGCGCTACCGGAATGCACCGTCTTTATATTTCATGGAGCAGAATCTGTTCCGCCCTTATTATAAGAAGTGGAAAGAGGAGCAGGATGAGATCGAAATCACCTGTCTGAAAAATCCGCGCGAGGAGCTTGAGTACACGGCAAGAGAGATCACAAGGCTTGTGCGGGAGAAGCATTACAGCTACCGGGACATTGCGGTGGTAACCGGCGATGTGAGCCTGTACGACAATTATGTGGAGGAGATTTTTGGCTCTTATGGAATCCCTTATTTCGTGGATCAGACGCGGGCGATCCTGTTCCATCCGTTTATCGAGTTCATCCGTGCGGTGCTCGAGGTGGTGGAATCGGATTTCTCTTATGAGAGTGTGTTCCGGTTTCTGCGCAGCGGGCTCTGTGAAGGTTCTGAGGCTGAATCGGGAGACGGATGGAATCTGACAGAGGATGAGATCGACCTGTTGGAAAACTATGTGCTCGCCCGTGGAATCCGGGGCAGGAGCAGATGGAAGGAAACATGGACATTCGTCTATTCCGACAGGGAGCGGGACAATCTGGTGCAGATGAACGCTGTGCGGGAGAAGATCAGCGGGATGTTTGAACCTCTTTTTGAAGTGTTTCGGGGAAAACATACGGTGAAGGAGCAGACCGTGGCACTCTATGGACTGATCGTGTCATTAAATGTGGAACAGAAGCTAATGCGCAGGGAAAACGTCCTTGAGGAGGCAGGAGAGCTTGTAAAAGCGAGAGAGTATGCGCAGATTTATAAGATTGTAATGGATCTGCTTGATAAAGTCGTCGATTTTCTCGGCGATGAGACGCTCTCTATCCGGGAATATGCGGATATCTTAGATGCAGGGTTTGAGGCGGCGCGCGTCGGTGTGATCCCGCCTGGCAATGATAAGGTGACGATCGGAGATATTGAGCGGACGAGGTTAAACCATATCCGCATCCTTTTTTTCCTGGGGGTCAATGACGGGGTGATCCCAAAATCGGCGAACAACGGCGGCATTATCTCGGAATTTGAGCGGGAGAAGATGGCAGAATGTGACTTACAGCTTGCACCGGGTGCGAGGGAACGTGTATTTATCCAGAAATTTTACCTGTATCTGTGCATGACCAAGCCGTCTGACTATTTGTACCTGACGTATGCGAGGGTGAACGCGCAGGGAAAAGCACTGCGGAGATCGTATCTGATCGGCACGATTTTAAAAATGTTTCCGGGGAAAACAATCGAGGAGGTAGAGGAGACGCACTCCATCGACTGTGTGATGACACCGGAGAGCAGCCTTTCCTTTTTCTTAGAGGGATTGCAGGAAAACGGCACAGACGGGGAGAGTGAGGAGACAAAGCTCTGGAATGCGCTTGCCAGGTGGTATTTGGAAGATCCTGTCCAGCGGGATAAAGTGGAAAACCTTCTGGCAGCCTATTATAAAGTACCGGAGGATGAGCCAATTGGACGTGCGGTGGCGAGAGCGTTATATGGAACAGTGTTAGAGAACAGTGTGACGCGGTTGGAGCGCTTTGCTGCCTGCGCATTTGCACATTATCTCAATTACGGGCTGCATCTGAAGGAACGGGATATTTTACAGTTCGCGAGTGTGGATATGGGAAATATTTACCATGATGCACTGGAGCACTTTGCAAAGAGAATTGAGGCTTCAGACTATACGTGGTTTGACATTCCGGAGGAGGTACAGGCAGAATGGATCGAGCAGAGCATGGACGAGGCAATCGAAGGATGTAAGAATACGGGCGCTTTTGAAAATGTGAGAAACCGGTATCTGCTTGGCAGAATGCGCAATACAATCCGTCGTACCGTCTGGGCGCTGACGACGCAGATCCAGAAAGGCCGCTTTGTGCCGAAGGACTTTGAGGTATCTTTTTCAAGGGTGAACAATCTCGATGCGGTGCGTTTTACCTTAAGCGAAGAGGAGAAAATGAACCTGATCGGAAGGATAGACCGGATCGACACCTATGAGACGGAAGAGAAGGTCTATGTGAAGATCATTGACTATAAATCGGGAAATACCAGTTTTTCCCTGTTAAATCTGTATTACGGGCTGCAATTGCAGTTAGTCGTCTACTTAAATGCTGCGATGGAACTGGAAAGAAAAGAGCATCCGGATAAGAAAATTGAACCGGCGGGCATTTTTTACTATCATATTAAAAATCCGATCGTGGACGGGCTTGGAAACGAGACGGAGGCAGAGATCCGTAAGAGTGTGTTAGAGCAGTTGAAGTTAAACGGTCTTGTCAACGACGACCCGGAAGTCTATGAATCGATGGATACGGATTTTGCGGGAAATTCTGCGGTGATTCCGGTCGGAAAGAAGACAGATGGAAGCTTAAAGGCAACGTCAAAAGTGGCGAGCACCTATGATTTCAAGGTGATGTCCGATTACGTGAACACGAAGATCGCGCAGATGGGAAAACGGATTTTTGCGGGGGAGATCTCCATGAACCCGTATCAGCTCGACGGAAGGAGCGGCTGCGATTACTGTCCGTACCATACGGTCTGCGGCTTTGATGCGAGAATGCCGGGGTATTCCTACCGGAAGTTAGAGCTCTTTGACAGGGCAGAGGATATTTTGGAAAAAATGAAGGGAACAGAGTAAATGGGAGTTTCATGGACGAAGGAACAGCAGAAGGTCATTGACCTGAGAAATCGGAATATTCTTGTATCAGCGGCGGCGGGTTCCGGAAAGACGGCGGTGTTAGTTGAGCGTATTATTAAGATCATCACAGACCGGGAGCACCCGGTGGACATTGACCATCTGTTAGTCGTGACCTTTACGAATGCAGCGGCGGCGGAGATGCGGGAGAGAGTCGGAAATGCGATTGAGAAGGCTCTTGATGAGAACCCGGGAGATGAACATCTGCTGCGCCAGCTGACGCTCATCCATAACGCGCAGATCACGACGATCGACAGCTTCTGTCTGTATGTCGTGCGCAACCATTTTCATGAGATCGATCTGGAACCGGGCTTTCGGATCGGAGACGAAGGGGAGTTAAAGCTTCTGCGGGAGGACGTCCTGCGGAAGGTGTTAGAAAAAAACTATGAGGAGCCGACAGAGCATTTTTGCGCATTCGTGGAGGGGTATGCCTCCGGGCGTACGGACGAGGCGTTAAATGAGATGGTGTTCGGGCTTTACGAGTTTTCCAGAAGCTATCCGTGGCCGAAAAAATGGCTGGATTCCTGTGGGGAGAGCTATGCAGTGGAGAGTGAGGAAGCGCTCAATGATGCAGAATGGATGGAACCGGTGACAGAACATATCCGGGCGGTTTTAAATGATCTGATCAATCTTACAGACCGGGCGGCAAAGATCGCAGAGGAGCCGGACGGTCCACAGATGTATGTGAAAAACCTGCTTGAGGACAGGGATCTCTATGAGCAGGCGGCTGCGCTCTCCTCATTTACTGAGCTGTATGAGATGCTGGTGAACTTCAAATATGGAAGGCTTGCAAGCAGCCGGGGCTTCGATGGGGATCCGGAGAAGCTTGAACTCGTAAAGAATCTTAGGGATGAGGGAAAAGACACGGTGAAGAAGCTTTGCAGGCAGTTTTTCTTCTGTTCCCCGGAGCAGATGGTGGAGCAGTTAAAAAAGACGGAGCCAATGCTGCAGGAGCTGGTGCGCCTCACGGAGCAGTTTGCGGACGAGTTCGCATTGGCCAAGCGGACGAAAAATCTTGTGGATTTCCACGATCTGGAACATTTTGCACTGGAAATTCTGGTTGACGAGGAGACGGAAACAGCGAAAAAGACCGCGGAGGAATTCCGTGATACGTTCGAAGAGATTATGATCGACGAGTACCAGGACAGCAACCAGGTGCAGGAGACGCTTTTGCGGGCGGTATCCAGGGAGGAACGTGGGGAGAACAACTTTTTCATGGTAGGGGATGTCAAGCAGAGCATCTACCGCTTCCGTCTGGCAAGACCGGAACTTTTTATGAAAAAATATGATTCCTACACGTTAGAGGACAGCACCACCCAGAGGATTGACCTGCACAAAAACTTCCGGAGCCGGGAGGAAGTGTTGGGCTTTACGAATGATATTTTCTATAAAATCATGGCGAAAAACCTTGGAAATGTCGTCTACGACAGCGAGGCGGCACTCTATCCGGGTGCCTCGTATGAGAAGGCGGGAAACGGCATGTTCGCTCCGGAAATCCTTTTGGTGGATACCGAGGACGAACTGTTAGAGGACTCACAATATTCGGACAAAAAGACACTGGAGGCGAAGCTTGTCGCAGAGAAGATCAAGAGGCTTAAGAGAGAGCAGCTGGTGACGGACAAGGCAACCGGGGAGCTGCGTCCGGTGCGCTATTCCGATATTGTGATCCTGCTCAGGAGCCTGACCGGATGGGCGGATGAGCTTGTGAATGTGCTAAATGAAAGCGGCATTCCGGCGCACACGATCTCAGCGACCGGATATTTTGTGACAGTGGAAGTACAGACGGTGCTGGCGATGCTTAAGATTCTTGACAATCCGAGGCAGGATATCCCGCTTGCCGCTGTGCTGCGCTCCCCGATTGCCGGATTAAGCGATGAGGAGCTTGCGCTGTTGAAGTTGAACGGAGAAGACGGGGCATTCCATGAGGCGGTGATCGGACTTGCGAGAAAGCTTTCGGAAGAGGAAGACGGACAGCAGGAGGCTAAGACACAGCAGGATGGAGATACACGGGAAAAGGAACCGGTGCAAAAGACAGCCGGAATGAGCGGCGCAGGAGAAGCGGCAGAAGCCGGTCAAAAAATTCGGAAAGCAGAACAGAAATTGCTCGTATTTTACAAATTATATATGCGATTGCGAAAACTTGTGCCGGACACGCCGATCCACGAGCTGATCCGGATCCTGCTGCAGGAGACAGGTTACGGCGATTATGCGGCGGCAATGCCTGCCGGAAGGCGCAGAAGGGCAAACTTAAACATGCTGTTGGAGAAAGCAGCAGCTTATGAGAACACCAGTTATAAAGGGCTGTTCCATTTTGTCCGGTATATCGATGAATTGCAGAAGTATGACGTAGATTTCGGGGAAGCAGATTTAACAGGCGAGAATGAGGACGTCGTGCGCATCATGAGTATCCATAAGAGTAAGGGGCTGGAATTTCCGGTTGTTATCGTGGCGGGCTGCGGCAAGCAGTTCAACCGGCAGGACACGAGAAATAAAATGGTGCTGCACCCGGAGCTTGGTATCGGGTTAGACTATATCGATGGGGAGCGCCGGGTGAAATCGCCGACAATCGCAAAGAAAGCGGTTGCCGGTCAGATCGAGCTGGAAAATCTCGGGGAGGAGCTGCGTGTCCTCTACGTGGCGCTCACCCGTGCGAAGGAGAAGCTGATCTTAACCGGAAGCATGAAACATGTCGGTGAGAAGCTCGCTTACTATAGCAGCCATGTGACCGGACAGGAAGGAGAACTTCCGTACCTGCAAAGGGAGCAGGCGGACAGTTACTTAGAATGGATCCTCCCGGCAATCTTTGCGTGCGGGGACAAATATCCGGTGACCGTTGTGGAGGCGGCAGAACTTGTCTTAGAGGAAGTGGAACATCAGACCGGGCAGTTTGACCGTCTGGAACAGAGAATGGAAGAGATCGGGCATGCGGATGAGGGGCTGGTCAAGCAGCTAAGCACGCGCTTTGCACAGACCTATCCGTACCAGACAGATATGCAGAGGAAAAATAAATATTCGGTGTCTGAATTAAAGCACCGTGCGATGCGGGAACTCTTCGAGCGGGAGCAGGAGGATGCGGTCCCGGTCTTTGCGGAGGAGGTAGAAGACTCGGTCGTGCCGCGGTTTATGCAGGAAACAGAGAGTGCTTCCGAGATAAATGCCGGCGCACTGCGGGGAACTGCCGTCCACCGCGTGATGGAGTGTTATCATTTCTCCGGAGAAAAAAGTGCGGCAGACCAGATTACAGACATGGAAGCAGCAGGGAAGATCGATCGTGACATGAGCCGTCTTGTAAAGAGGTCTGCCGTGGAACAGTTCGTACATTCTGCGACCGGAGCCCGTATGGCAGCAGCTGAGGCAGCAGGAAAGCTCTACCGTGAGAAGCCTTTTGTCATGGGCTTTACCGCAGAGCAGATGGGGCAGTATGAGTTTGGCACAACGATGAAACCGGCAGTGCAGCAGGAAAATCCGCTGACAGAGAATACAAAAACGTCGGCAGATTCAAAACAAAAAGGAAAAGCAGCAGATGATCCGGCACGCGAAGAAGATTTAACCCTTATCCAGGGAATCATAGACGTCTTCTGGCTCGAACCGGACGGCATCGTCCTCTTAGACTACAAAACCGACCGCGTCCAAACCGCAGAACAGCTGAAAGACCGCTATGCCGCCCAGCTGCACCTCTACGCGGAAGCATTAGAGCGGGTCTTTGCTGC
>CAKRFH010000059.1:0-19281 GCA_934320555.1 uncultured Roseburia sp. | reverse complement strand
TCATCTGCCGCATCGCCAAAACATACTTCGATGATGCGGAGATCGGAACCGATGGCACGGATCGCATGCGCTTTTCCGGCTGCAATGCTCACGGTCGCACCTGCCATCAGGTCAACTTCTGTTCCCTCCAAGCTCAACTTGCCCATACCGGATAAAACAGTCAGTGTCTCGGTATGCTTTTCATGCATATGATAAGGTGTAGATTTTCCTTTTACCACCTTGATCCGCTTTGTGATGCTCTTAATACCATCATCCTCATCGTTATCGATCGTCTTGATCGTTCCCCAGCGGCGTTCCTCATACTTAGACTCATCCTTAATGGAAGACAGGCAGTCCTTGATGTAAGAACTCTGGTGCTTGTCGGCGACAAGGATACCGTCGTGGGAAGCTGCGATGACAAGATTCTTCGCTCCCATGACTACCATTGGGATACCAAGTACGTTGATCGCGTGGCTGTTCTCACATGTCCCGTCCCAGGTTACATTTCCGATACTGTTCTCGCGCATCTCTTCTGTCAAGGTGTTCCAGGTTCCTAAATCTTTCCAGATATCGTTATACTGGATTGCCACGATCTCTTTCCAGTTCTCCAGCACTTCGTAGTCGAAGCTCTTCTTCGGCAGCTTCTCATAATCAGTCATCATCTGGTCATAATCCGTTGTCACGCCGTATTTTGCAAGCCACTGGGCTGCCATGGACAGCTTGAAGCAGAACACACCACAGTTCCACAGTGCTCCGTCTGCCACTAACTTCTCCGCAGTTGCCTCATCCGGCTTCTCACGGAAGCCTTCCACCTTTAACAGCTCGCTGTCCCCTTTTTCCGGGACAATGTATCCGTACTTCGTGGATGGATAGGTTGGGACTCCACCGAGAAGTCCGATTGTTCCGTCTTTCTGCTCGATATACTCGCCAAGCTTCTTGATACGGTTGAAAAATTCGATCGTTGTATATGGGTCTACCGGAAGGAATGCAACGACATCATCTTCCTTCGCTCCCTTTTTGGAGAGCAGGTACGCGCAGGATAACATGACAGCCGGGAAGGTATCTCTTCTCATCGGCTCCACTGCAACCTCTGCCTTTCCTTTCAGCTGGCTCTCGATCAGCTCTACCTGTGCATCGCTGGCACACACGATCGTGTTGTCAGACAGTCCGGCTGTCTTAAGCTGTCCGAATACACGCTGTAACATGGAACACTTCTCTTCACTCGATGTATCATCGTGGTTCATTAACTTAATGTACTGTTTGGAGTAACTGTCGTTAGACAGCGGCCAGAGCCTTTTTCCGGATCCACCGGACAATAATACGATATACATAGGATTCTCTCTTTCTTTGTTCTAGCGCTCTGCACGCATTGGATTGTTCAGGAAATCTTCATATGCAAGGCGGATACCATCCTCAAGCTCGGTCTTATATGTCCAGCCAAGATTCGTTGCTTTGCTTACATCTAACAGCTTTCTCGGGGTTCCGTTTGGTCTTGTGGTATCCCACTTGATCTCGCCTTCGTAGCCGATAACTTTTGCTACAAGCTCGGTCAGCTCTTTGATTGTGAGCTCTTTTCCGGTTCCGGCATTGACTGTCTCATCGCCAGAGTAGTTGTTCATTAAGAAGACACATAAGTTTGCAAGGTCATCTACATATAAGAATTCACGGAGTGGGCTTCCGTCTCCCCAGCAGGTTACTTCTTTTAATCCGTTTACTTTTGCTTCGTGGAAACGGCGGATCAAAGCCGGAAGTACATGGGAGTGCTCCGGATGGTAGTTGTCGTTTGGTCCGTAAAGGTTGGTCGGCATTACGGAAATATAATCGGTACCGTACTGTTTGTTTAAGAATTCACAATATTTCAAGCCGGAAATCTTAGCGAGTGCATATGCCTCGTTGGTCTTCTCAAGCTCGCTTGTCAGCAGGCAGCTCTCCTTCATTGGCTGTGGAGCCATACGTGGGTAGATGCAGGAGGATCCTAAGAACTCAAGCTTTTTGCATCCGTTCTGCCATGCGGAATGGATGACGTTCATCTCAAGGATCATGTTGTCATACATGAAATCTGCCAGTGCATTCTGATTTGCAACGATTCCGCCGACTTTGGCTGCTGCGAGGAATACATAATCCGGCTTCTCCTGTGCGAAGAATGCTTCCACTTCATCCTGTCTGCACAGGTTTAACTCTTTGTGGGTACGGGTGATGATGTTGGTGTAACCCTGGCGCTCTAATTCACGGACGATTGCGGAACCTACCATTCCTCTGTGTCCTGCTACGTATATTTTCGCATCTTTTTCCATCATAGTTTTTTATCTCCTTTATTATTTCGGAGGGCGAAACTTGGCTTTAGGTTGTGAAGATCGGAAAGCCGTGGCAATTGAAACGAAGACACGCTTGCGCTCCGCGTCGCTCGCAGCGGTACTAAGCTCCCAGCCTCGCATTTCTGTTCATTGGCAAGCCACCATTGCACTGCTCGGCTGCGAGCTAAGGACCGGCGGCTCCTCAAGGTCTTCGTTACAATCGCCACGGCTTTCCGATCAGCGATACCTTGTTAGGGAGTTTCGCTTCTCGGGAATTTAATTTTTATGATCATTTACAAAATAATTGTATGTCATAGTGTGTTCTATTATTTAAATTGTATTTTTGTAATTATGCATTTACTTTCTGCATAGCGGCTTCTTTCTTCGCAAGCTCTCTGTCATGCTCAGCCATGATGCGGACTAATTCCGGATAGCTTGTTTTCTGTGGGTTCCAGCCGAGGACTGTCTTTGCCTTGGTCGGATCTCCCCAGAGATTGTCTACGTCTGTCGGGCGGAACCACTGTGGGTTGACACATACTAACATCCTGCCTGTTGCAGCATCGTATCCCTTCTCGTCGATTCCTTTGCCTTCCCAGCGCAGTGTGATTCCGTTAGCTGCGAATGCTTTCTCAGTGAAATCACGGACAGTGTGCTGCTCGCCTGTTGCGATAACGAAATCTTCCGGCACATCGTGCTGTAAGATGAGCCACATGCACTCTACATAATCCTTTGCATAGCCCCAGTCACGTAAGCTGTCCATGTTACCAAGCTCAAGATGATCCTGTAAGCCCTCTGCGATACGTCCTGCTGCCAGTGTGATCTTACGGGTAACGAAGTTCTCACCACGTCTCTCGGACTCATGGTTGAATAAAATTCCGTTTACGGCAAACATATCATATGCATCACGATATTCTTTTACCATCCAGAAGCCGTACTGCTTTGCAACAGCGTATGGGGAGTATGGATGGAACGGTGTGGTCTCTCTCTGTGGAACTTCCTCTACTTTTCCGTATAACTCGGACGTGGAAGCCTGATAGATTCTTGTCTTCTTTGTGAGGCCAAGAATACGGACTGCCTCTAAGATACGGAGAACACCGATGGCTACTACTTCGCCTGTGTATTCCGGTGCATCGAAAGAAATCTGTACGTGGGACTGTGCTGCAAGGTTGTAGATCTCATCCGGCTGAATCTGTCCGATAATACGGATCAGGGAGGAAGAATCTGTCAGGTCTCCGTCATGCAATGTGATGGAGTTATCCGCGATCAGATGATCGATACGTGCAGTATTAGAAATAGACGCGCGGCGCACGATACCGTGAACCTCATATCCCTTCTCTAATAAGAACTCTGCAAGATAAGAACCGTCCTGTCCTGTAATTCCTGTGATCAATGCTACTTTGCTCATTGTGTAATCTCCTTTTTTCTCTTTCTATCTGTTTCATGTATAATTATTTTGCTCTGTTGATTTTGTAAGCTGTTACTTAGAATAATCTAATTTATCTATCTTTTCAATTGATAATATTGCCGAAAAATAGTATTATATTGCTATAACTTTTTGGTATCAGTTTTATGAATGGGAGCCGCTATGAAGAAATCTTTTTTTGAAAAATATAAAACATCCGAAGTCACCAATACAAGGCGTGTCATCTGCACTCCGGGGCAGTTTACCCGTGATCATTTTTTCTATGCGCAGGAGGCAGGCTATTTGAAGAGCTTGCAGCCACATCTGTCGAAGCGTTCCGGGTTACAGTCTTATCTTTTCATGATCGTGCTCTCCGGAAGCGGAACGGTCACTTACACGGACCCGTTTACGGATTCTGCCCGTCCCCGCACTTCAGTCACGGCACATTCCGGTGACTGTTTCTTTCTCGACTGTTCTATGGAATACACGCATATCAGCAGTGAGGCTGACCCATGGGAGCTTTTATGGATCCATTTCTATGGTCCCCAGGCGGACGGCTATTATTCCTATTTCAGGGAGCATAGCGGCTGGCATTTCCGCTCCCCTTATTTAAATGACTTAATCAGCCGTGTCACGCATATTCTCGAAATGCATGAAAACCGCAGCGAGCACACAGACATTCTCGTTGCCGACCAGATCACTGCTATCCTTACGCTAATCTCCACCCTCCCGGAAGAGAACGGGCAGGAGACGACCGAGCTGGCTCTGAAGTTAAAAAACGTAGCCTCCTACTTAGATGAGCACTACGCGGAATCTGTCTCCTTAGACAGCCTCTCCGAGCAGTTTTTTATCAGCAAATATTACCTCAGCCGGGAATTTAAAAAGGAGTACGGCATCACGATCGTCCAGTATCTCCTCACAAAAAAAATCACCCATGCCAAAGAGCTGCTCCGCTACAGCACCTCCTCCATCGAGGAGATCGCCGGGCTCTGTGGCATAGATGACGCCAGTTATTTCAATAAAATATTCCGGAAGCTAGAAGGGTGTACGGCTTCGGAATATCGGAAAAGATGGTAGATTACCATCTTTTTTCCAGTCCGTATCCCATGCCAAGCTTCACACAGTCATACCCATATTTTTCCGCATCCTCTGCAATCTGTGCGTCACTGCTGTAGCGCTGTTCGAGATAAATATATTGCGGTATCTTCTCCGGATGCAGTTTCCAGTATTCCATATCCATCTCATACTGCACCTCGTGCTTGCCGCTCCATGCCGAATGTGTTGCATAATCCATGTCCAGATACAGATACGACCAGGAACATGCACTAAAGTATACAAAGCTTCCTGTTTCCTTCCCTTTGAACCAGTCCAGATCCCTGATCTTCTGCTCATACTCTGCCGCATGTCCCTCTGAAGTAATCACTCCTTTTAACGGACCTTCCGTAATCTCTGTGTGCAGTTCTGACAGATCATCCTCCCAGTAAACATGGTGCATGACACTGTCCGCTTCCACAATGCCCTGAAGGAGTACCACCGCTGTAAGAATGACAGGCAGCACACAGGATTTTTCCTCCTTTCTCCTGCCATAATCATATGCCAGCAGAAAAGACGCCGCCATAGAAACCGTCATTGCAAACGCAAATGCATTTAACATATTATTGGAAGAGATATTGAGTAATTCCCCATAAAGGCATCCAAACAGCCACAACAGTGCCGGACCCTTCTTGGCCCTCTTAAAACCGTTTTCCCACAGCATCATATAGAAAAATAAGATTCCAAGTCCGGTCACCGGAACCATCACAACATTATAATTCTGTGTTATTTTCTCTGCTAACGTCCATACATTATAACCCATACAGACTGCATAAAGTCCGATCCAGATCAAATCTGTCTTCCAGACCAGATGCTTTTTTGTGATTTTTCCAGCAATACCACAGACTGTTATACCAGCCATTGCTGCCATTCCGCCTAATATTGTCACCTTGTAATACGTTTTTACTGCTTCATAAAGATGTCTGGTTGCCACACTCTTCAATACCGTATTATGTTCCGGATCTTTTAACATTTCCGGTATATTGGAAAGCATTTCCGTGATCCCAGTTCTTGAAAAAAGAAACAGGAAGAAAATGACCGCCGTAATCACACACCCGATCGTCACATTCCATGCCAGTGCACGCACATCTCTCTCTTTCCGGATGATTCCATATCCTAAGACCAGAACCATAAAAATCAGATAAACTGCCACAAGATAAGGGCATCCGAGTACTGCACAGGCAAATACGATCCCTGCACCAATCTCTGCCAGATTCCTTTTCTTTTTCTCCGCTTCCTCATAAAATCCAAGCACCAGTGCCGCTGCCAGCAGAAAAAAGCTGACTCCGACTGTATTATAATAAATCTGCATAATATCATATGGCGTAAAGATGAAATAGAGCACAGATCCTGCCACTGCCGCCCAGCCATATTTCTTTCTCAGACATAGAAAGATACCTGCTGCGACCAGTGTTTTTGCAGCAATAAAAATATAGCGGAAATGTAAGAGGATTCCCTCTGTTGTCCCGGCGACTGCCAGATAGAGTTTCATCATCGGATATAAAAATACCGCCGACAACTGGGACAGGTGCCATTCTTCCGAGATCAATCCGTCCCCCTTCACCAGCCTGTGTGCGATCGTCAGATAAAAAGGCTCATCTTCCGAACCAAATCCATATCTTGCTTTCCAGATCAAAAGTCCCTCTGCTAAAAACATACAGATTCCCCAAAGGATCACCTGTCTGTGTTTCCACAACTTCTTTTTTAACTGCTCCATACTTCTCCCATTTCTTTTTCACATACTATCAGATCATGCATCCAGGTATTACACCTCGATCACCTGCCACTCCTTCATATAAATCCCATCTGCATTCATCTCCCGGTTCCAGACACCTGGTGCCATGACGATCTTGTCCGGGTTGTCGGATAAGAACTGCCCCCACCAGCTATAGGTGCTGTTGGAGATGATGAAATCTTTGCAGCTGTACATCAGGCGCAGCTCCTCGTAGTCCGGGTTATCCAGATCGACATAGCGGACGGTGAAGCCGTCAAAATTGTAATGTTCCCTGATCCATTCTACCTCTTTGTGGTTATTGGTGAAAATATAGAAAACAGCGTCCGGTTTCTGCGCTTTCATCTTCGTCATTGCTTCCATATAGTATTTCTCATCGCAGACGTTTAAGTGTGCAAATTCTGGTGCCAGATAATCGCCTCTGCGGATGTGCACACAGACGGACTCACAGCCTGCCATCTCTGCGATCAGCTTTTTGTTTTCCTCAGACGGAGCCGTCTTCACTTTCAGCTCCTCCCTTAATTCCGGGATCATATCCTCCCAGTAAAGATGGGTCTGGTACGCCCCCTCCACATATTTGACCGGTGCATGGGAAATCTCATATTTTTGCACATTGTAGGCAGAATACGTGGAATAGATTCCCTTTTTGGAAAGCTGATAGAGCTTCCACGGTGCAGCCCCCCTCCACAAATGTCTGGAAAGTACTTTGTAATAATGAAGCCCTTTGAGTGCTTTCTCCTGCACACGCTCCACCTCTCTTTGCTCTTCCTCTGTGCAAAATGTGATGCCATCCCTGATATTTAAGTTAAACAGCATCTTCTCGCTGTTTCCGGTTCCACGCAGATGGTATCCGGTGAATTTTAACGTCTCATCGCCTGTCTCTTTCTGTAATTTTCTTGCAAATGCGTACTGGAACATCTGATTTCCAAGTCCGCCGCCAAGTGTCAGTATGATCATCTCTGTATCTCCACTTCCTGTTCTGCCACATTTTCTGCACAATCTTCTTTGCACGCTTCTATTTTCGCTCTTTTTTACTTCCCTGCCTGTGATGCTCTTTCCATGCAACACCGACCAAAAGCAGCACGGTCACAGCGCTCACCCACACAGAAACATGCTGGATCTTCGTTCCCTCATAGAAAATCTTCACCTTTCCGGAACTGTTTCCCTCTACGGTAAACTCCACCAGCCCGTTCTCACTGAAGGACAGTTCATAGCTTTCCCCTGTCTCCTCATTGACTGCCGCATAGCCACGGTACATATAAACCGGGACCTCAAAGGTCGCCGCACCTTCCAGGTGATCGTAGATAAGCTCTGCGTATCCTTTTTGCCTGAAGAATCCGTAGTCCACCGTATCATTGTCCAGGCACTCCACCACGTCCCCGCGTTCCTTCGCATAATTATAATCCGGAACAGAGGCAGTCAGATACTCACCTGCACCAATCGAGTGGGAAGTCAGGTTTTCAAACGGATACATGCCATTGTGCACCGTGATCATCGTAAGACCGCCGAATGTCACAAGCGTTCCAAACGTTGCAAGCAGTAGTCCGATGCGGTAACTTCTTTCCTTCTTCTGCGCTTTTAACTTCACCAGATAGATGGCTGCCGCTATCGATAAGAATAAGATATAAAATGTCAGATTTCTCCACGCAATTTTAATAAATCCGACGATCGGCTCTAACAGTGGCTGGATGAATGGGACCATGGAAATCGCAAGATAAAAAATACTGAATCCAAGCAGGATGTCCGCATTTTTGTTTTCCACGCGGTCTTTCTTCCGAAGCCGCACCACAAGGACAAAAAACAGCAGGTAGCCGAATGCCCCCGGAAACCAGGTTGTCACGAAAAGATCTGCCTGTCCGGTCAGCTTCTCTGCAATGACATTTAACAGATTAAAATACTCACTTCCAAAGAACAGTCCCACAACCGGTGCCACATTTCCGGCAAGGTTGCTCGTCTGGCGGTCTGTCACGAAAAGCGGTGTCGTCGCCATCTGCTCTAACATCGGCCAGGTAAAGTAAGCCGTGAGAAATACCGTCAGCACAGCTGCTGCTGCCAGATATCCGAAGCTTTTTTTATTTGCCCATATTTTCCGGACAAAAAAGAGGCATAACAGCACCAGCATGAATACCGTAAGCACCGTTGATATGATATGGGAAAAGATCAGTCCGGACATTCCGACCGAGAGCCAGATCCAGTCCGTCTTCGGCTTCTTCGGTTCCAGGACAATCCTGTAAAATCCATACAGTACAATCGGCAAAAATACGAACGCAAGTGCTTCGCCCACTGCAAACCGGATAAAAATATCCGCCAAAAGGATCGGGGAAAAAGCGTACAGATACGATGCCAGCACAGCCGTCTCCCTTCCCCACACTGCTTTCACGCACAGGTACATGGAAAGCCATGCCCCCATCATAATCGATGCCAGAAACAGCCGGAACGCGACCGCAACCGGACACCCGGCTGCCACAAGAAGCGCCGCCGGATACAGAAGCAGATCCCCGTAAAAGAGCGGCGATACATATCCGTAGCCCCCGCAGTTTGTCGTGTAAATCCTGTATATTCCGGGATGTATCTTCATCTCCTCTGCGATCGCTGCGATACGCTCTGCATGATATTCAATATCCTGCCCGTAGCCCATCCAGATCATAACCGCAGACAGCGCCAAGACCACTGCCGCAAGAATATATAAGATTCCCTCAAATTGTAGTTTTCTCCGCTTTTCCATCTCCATCTTTGCCTTTCCCGTCCCTTGTCGTTCCACAGCATTCCTCTGCCGTGCTTTTCTTCTTTCTGATCACGCTGCTGATCAAAAGCAATACACCCGCTGCGGCTGTCACAGCTGCTCCAACCGCAAGCCCCTGCGGCACAAATTCCAGCACTATCTCATGTGTCCCCGGCTCCACCGGGATCAGCAGATAATTTCCAAGTACCGTCTCTGCCTCCTTCGTGGCTCCATCTATCCGCACCTTCCAGCCTTTATCATACGGAATCGTACACATCACGTATGCCGTCTTATTTTTCGTGTTCGCACACTGAATCGTGATCCGGTCATCGAGCCGGTACGAAATCTCTACGTTCTGTGCACGGACAGCCTCTGCATAATCATGCAGTGCATCCTCATTTTCCACGTAGACATACACACGCTCTAAGCTGTGGGCTTCCACCCCATTGATATAACAGCGCAACATCACTTCATCACCAGGGTCAAGCGTACCGAGACGCTTTACCACATTTGCCTGCTCGCCGAGATCTGTCTCCTCCCCGTTGATCCATGCAACCACTTTCGCGGCATGGGAACCGAGGTATTGCATATAATAGCTGCCTGCCTCTGCAAGATGCAGCCTGTAATCCACGTAGCTCTCCTTATCCGGGTCTGTTATCCACAAAAAGCCGTCTTCGGCCTGTTCACAATTCACATATTCCACAGGCTCCCACTCAGCCTTCTCCAGGACTTTTTTATCAACATCTGTAGAAATATTCTCATAAATCTGATTCTGATACTCAAAGCAGTTGAAATCTTCGTTGTCCACCTGCTTCATTTCCTCTTCCACAAAGAACGCAAACGGGAGGGCTGCCTCATTCTCATAGAAAGAAACCGTCCCTCTTTTTCCGAGCTCTGTAAACGAATCCGTCATTTCGTTCGATGTGAGTACATATTTTACACCAAGAAGGGACTCCGCCGCAAGAGTAGATCCGTCTTTATAGTGAATTCCCTGAATCATATTCCGGTAATAGCCAAGCGAAAAAGCCAGCTGCTGCGTCCCTTCGCTCTCCACCGACGTGTAGGAATCCAGCCCGTAGAGATTCCACAGGAAACCGTCATTGACAGTCCGGTAAGCATCCCCGGTCAGCACCGTCCGGTACAGCCCTTCATCCTGCTTCACCTGCTCCACAAGTTCTGCCGTGCGGTCCGTATACGCTCCGTACTGCGAAACGGTTGTGGACGTATATAACGGTGTGCTCTCGTAAAAAAACAGGGCGTTTGCAAAAAGCTCTGTCGACATCCCGGCTAAGAACAATCCGGTTCGGATGCGCCTGTCCCGGATGCACAGTACGATCACAACATACACTAAAATCAGCAGAAAATTAAAAAGAAAAAGGCCTTTTCTATCTAATTCCAACAGGCTGCCTCTGACAGCAACAAGGCCTATCATGAGCATCGCTCCTGCTATCATAAATACACTGCGTTCCTCCGGTCTTCGGTATTCCTCTGCCGCAATGATCAGCACCACAAACGCATAGAGATACGCATAGCGGAACTGGGAACCATTCGGCATGTTGAATGCCTGCCACGCACAGCACAGATTGTAAAAGTAAAGCGATGCTGCCATCACAAGCAGTAAAATTCCATAGCCAATCTTCTTTTTCCACGAATGGTTCCGGTCTAAGAAAAAAGTGAGCAGGAAAAGAACTGCCAATACCCCCACATACAAAAGCGGTTCTCCCTCTGTGATCTGCAAAGGCTCGATCGTTCCGGCAAAGCTTTTTTCCACGAAATCGGTCAGTGCAAACATGGCACTGTGGTTGTGCAGCACGTCCAGGTCAATGCTTGTCTTTCCATCCTGCATCGCATATAAAGCCGGCAGTGCCGTCACCGCTGAAAACATGCCGCCAAGCAGGGAGCTTCCCGCGTAGAGAAAGACGGTGCTTATTTTATTCTTCTGCTCTGACAGGAAGAAATAATAACACAGAAAATAAAGAACTGAAAAAATGCACAGCATATATCCCATGTAGAAGCTTGTCATAACGCCAAATGCGATACTTATCGTATATAATACATATTTCTTTTCCTTTACCAGACGTTCGATCCCTGCCACCATAAGCGGAAGCACCAGAACGCCGTCGAGCCAGATGATATTGAAAAAATATGCTGCCATGAATCCGGACAGCGCATAGGCAGTAGAAAAAATGAGGTTTCCGGTCATCTCCTTTTTCGTTTCCAGATAGTAATGCATCGTCCAGCCGGTACAGCCGATTTTCAAAAGAAGAACAAGTGCAATCCCCGCATAAATATGTTCCGCATCAAAGAAGTAGAACAGAAGATTGAACGGGCTGATGAGGTAGTACGCCGACACCCCGACCATATCGCCGCCGATCGCCCGCGAAAAGGAGTACCATGGGGAAGCATTCCCGTGAAGAATATCGTGCAGGTGTGCAAAAAAGGAGCTGTACTGCCAGTCCATGTCCCAGATCAGAAAGGTGTTGTCACCGAACGGATAGACTCGCAGGACTGCCATGAGGACGAGCACGATCGCTATTGGAAGCGCGAAGGATGCCATGCGTATCAGACGCTTTTTCTTCATTTTTTGGCTCCTCCTTTCTTTTCAATAATGGGGGCAAAACATTCTTTTTTCAACACTATCTCTTATGGACGATCCAGAACAATTACAAGATCCGGGGATAATGTCTCGATGTAGTAGCTCATCTGCTCCGGGGTAATGTTGTATACATAATCGACGGTGTCGGTATCGAGTGCCAGGTATGGTACGAGATGCCAGCAGAAGGAGTTGGAACAGAGGAGGATCCGCTTGTCGTTGTTGGTCTGCCTGCGGTTCTGGTACTCGAAAAGGTAGCTGTTTCGGATCCTTGAGGCAGAGTAGGCGGTCAGGACGGTAGAATATTCGTCGGTATCGGCTTTGGTCAGATCAAAGCAGGACTGACCGAAAGCCCCCTCATAGGATTCGTCGCGGTAGGCATCCATCACGAGAAAATCTGTGTCAAAAGCTGGCAGGAAGAGTTCTACCTTCTCGGTGATGGATGGATTATTCAGGCTGTAATTTTGTACCTTGTAGCTGCTCTCCTCGAAGTAATAAGGATCGTACGAAAAGCCGTACTGTGTATTGAGGTAATCCGCCAGAATGCCTGCGGATTCGAAGCCTGAACGGGTGGTCCAGTGACCGTCGGTCTCATAGAAGCCTGTGTTGTTGTCCCAGCCTGCCTCTTTTAAAGCTTCCCTAAGATCTAAGGTATCGACAGAAGCCCCTCTTAACTGCTCTAATACGGCATCGGCATTCTCATTCTCATAGGAATCCGCTCCCCACGGCACCTGGCTGTTCTCCTCATCCACACGGTACGGATACTGGACATAGAGAAACGGAATTCCTGCGCGCTCTGCGGCATCTGCCTCTGCAAGGATGTTCTCTGAATAAGCAGACATATTCTTCTCTTTTACCGCCTGATAGTCGAAACCGGTATTTAACGTATAAGTGGTGCCCTCTGTTCTTGCGTAGGCAAGCTTCCAGCCTGCGAGACGATCAAAATTATTACTGAGCTTTCTCATCGGTGTGTACAGCAGAAATTTGTCATTGCAATATTTTTCGATGTCATCCTCCGCTGCCATGACCTTATTTTTAAAAGACTGTAAAATGCCATTCTGCACTTCTTCTGTCTGCGTATTCTCTGCCTGCGGTGCCCCGCTTAAGATGGTTTCCAACTCTGCGAGACGCTCCGGCTTTTCCCGGTTTTCGTCTTTTTCCACCCAGACGCGCTCTAACCTGTCCCCCCAGTTGTAATCCGCAAGGGCACAGGTCACATAATTTTCGATTCCAAGTTTTCCAATTAAGATTTTCTTTGCGGCGATGCGTACGCCCACGACGCACATGCCTAAGACGCAGACCCCTGCCAGAAACAATGGCAGGATCTGATATAACTTCTTTTTCTTCATCATTTTTCCTGTATCAAATATCTTTTTACAATCGTTGACTGCAAATGTTCCGTTCGTTATTTTTAGAAATTGAAATAAATAAATGGATTGTAGGAGCTCGACATGCATTTTGCAATGCAAAGCAAAAATAACGGCACTGCCGCGGCTGCTGCCACATTTTTTCTGGTCAGTTCGGACAAATGAAGCTTGTCTGCCAATTCTTTCCAGACCGGGGTGCTTAAGACTGCTGCTGCAAGAAGCACCAGGATACTGCCGGAAAAAGCCGAGGCTGCCGCTTCATCCCAGAGTGCACCGCCTGTTCCAAACATCTGTCCGATATAGCGGACTGCCAGTGTGAGACTGTCTGCACGGAATACAACCCAGAGCAGGATAACCGCCGCCATCGTATAAATATGACCGATATAACGGATTCCTTTCGTCCAGCCCCCCAGACGTTCGATGCAAAGAAGCACAAAATAGCCGAGTCCCCACACGATAAAAGTCCAGTTCGCACCATGCCAGATTCCGGTCAGCAGCCACACAAAAAAGGTATTGCGGTATGTCTTCGCTGCCCCTTCCCTGCTTCCGCCAAGCGGAATGTATACATAATCTTTAAACCAGCTTGAGAGAGACATATGCCATCTGCGCCAAAACTCCGTGATACTCCGCGATATATACGGATAGTTGAAGTTTTCCAGAAAATGGAAGCCCATCATCCTTCCAAGACCGATCGCCATATCCGAATATCCGGAAAAATCATAATAAATCTGTAACGTATAGCCGATCGCCCCGATCCACGCTGCCCCGACAGACAGGCTGCCCTCGCCGGACAGATAAAACATGTTATCCGCAAGGACTCCCATATAATTAGACAGCAGTACTTTTTTTCCAAGGCCGTACACAAATCTCGTCATTCCCTGTGAGAAATCCTCCAGATTCTCCTGCCTGTGGTCGATCTCATACGCGATCTGATCGTAACGCACGATCGGTCCTGCCACAAGCTGTGGGAACATAGACACGTACAGGGCAAACTTGTACCACTTCTTCTGCACTTTCGTTTTGCCATAGTACAGGTCAAAGATATAGCTTAAAATCTGGAACGTAAAAAACGAAATGCCAAGCGGAAGCGGAATCGTCAGATCCGCGATGTCGCGGTGCAGCAACAGCTCCACATTGGATAAGACAAATGTCAGATATTTAAATACAAACATGAGTGCCAGATTCCAGATTACCGACAGAACCAGCCAGCTCTTCTTTTTTTCACTTTGATCCATCTGAAGCCCGATCAGCCAGTTGACAAAAATGGATGCCACCATAAGTGCCACAAAGACCGGCTCTCCCCACGCGTAGAAAAACAGGCTTGCCAAAAGCAGTACCACATTCCGGTAAGTCCTGTTTTTTACAAAAGGAATATAATAGAGGATCATAACAACCGGTAAAAATAAAAATAAAAATTCCGTTGATGAAAAAAGCATGCAATTTCTCCCTGATACGAAAAAGTACGTGCGGTTCTCAGTTGAGATACGCGATATAAACACAGGCTATGATATATACAAAAACCATAAGCAGGCGCAGGAATATCATACCGTGGTCAAACGCCAGCTTTCTGCTGACGTGGTTCTTCCAGTCCTCTGCCAAAAGCACTCCGGACTGCTCCTGCTTCTTTTCCGGTCTGTTGATCCACAGAAAGGCGAGCAGGCAGACTACAAATATACCAAATAAAACAGATACATAATTCTCCCAGTTCTTCGCCTCGATCAGCCCTGAGAGCCCCTGATAGCCGGTTCCATTCGGCGCCAGCCCGAATCTTGGGAGTACCAGATAGGAAAATGTATCCTCCGTCACATAAACGCCGAACGTGCACCAGTAGAATACGCTCACACACGCCGACAGGAAAAATTCGAGGATCAGATTGATTTTCGTGTTTTCCGCATTCATCACCACAAGAAAGATCAGATACGGTGCCAGCAGCACGATCCAGTACGGATGTGCGAACACGAAGATGAAAAAGTCGGCAAAGACTGCCAGTCCAATCCAGTTGACATAATAAAAGCAGGATTCTTTCGTCTGCGGCTTTTTCATATATGCCCAGATGGAGATTGCCACGAGAATGCTTAAAAATGCCGGGATTTCCACATTTCCGGCCGGAAGCGTTGTCGTGAACATCCGCTCTACCATCACGTCATTTAAAACAGCTGTTGCCTCGATATAATCTTCTCTTCCCGCATACGGAAGCAGACACAATGCGATCCAGACTGTGCCCATTAAAAGATCCCAGATGGCATATAAAATCCGCTTCTCCCGCAGTAAAACAAGCGGGATGAACACGAACAGTGCAAAAATCTTTAAGGACGCCGTAAAGGAAAAAATCAATAAAAACTTCCATGTAATCTTATCCGTCCGGATATATTCATAAATACCGAGCAGCATCAGAAAAACCGTGATAATGTCAATCTGGGAGATGGCTACCGTCGGGAGCAGCACCAGAAGGGATGACGCGAATAAAAACTGCGCAAACCGGTACTTTTCTTTTCCAAAGCCGAACTCTCTTAACAGCTTCTCTATCATCCAGAGTGTTAAGATCAGGAAGAAGACAACTTCCAGCCTGCACCAGAGCAGACATTTTATTGAGAACACATTGATGCCGAACAGCTTCTGTAGAATCCAGACCGGCAGATTCCAGACCCCGATCACGAGATAGACCGTCCAGTAATAGACTGCCCCGAATCCAAAATATGGCTTTGCAAGGCTGTTCGCATAGAAATTCGCCATATCGAAGGAAAACAGGCTGTCCAAAAAGGTCAGGCTGTGGTTGTAAATGATAATCAGATCCGCATAGAACATCGTCACAAACATAAAAACGGACAGGACTATCAAAATAGCCCAGTCCAGTTTGTTGATCGGCTGTCCGTTGATCCGGTTGATTTTATCTGAGAAAAATTTTTTTATTTTATTCATAGGGTTTCGTTCCTCTAAGTAGCTATAATCCGCAGTGTACACCTGAAAATCTTCGATTTCCAGGCTGAGGGCATTCGCCCTCCTCCTGCCGGAAATCACAGAATCATGCCTGCAAGCAGTCAGATTTTGTGATTTCTGGCAGGAGCACTGCTCATTGCTTACCATACTATATCACAAATGCCTGCTCTATGCAACGAGCATTGCGCTACTCCATCTCTTTCTTATACTGCTTAAGACAGTCGTTCCAGCTTTCGTAAGCTGCCTCCCCTCTATGATCCGGGAGGTTGTAATGCTCTGTCAGATAGGTGCCAAGATACGCGGATACTTTTTCCGCTCCGTAGACATTCAGATGCTCAGAGCCGTCTAAGATATCCTGATTCCAGTCGATACCGATCTCCTCTGGCAAAAGATTTAAGTCCAGATAGTCTGCCCCGTATGCGTCTGCCAGATTCTGTGCGGCATTATGTTTGGCATAGGTATAGTCTTTCGGAGACGGAACACTGAGCAATAATACTTCACTGCCCTTCGCCTTACACAGACGGATCATCTTCTTTAACAGAATGCGTTCCATACGCGCCACGCCCTCTGCCATGTCTGTCTCCGTCATGTACGCCTCACCGGTATACGCTTCCACCTCTTTTTTCATATGGAAACCCTTGTCATTTTTCGCGGTCTCACAGTCTGTCCCGTCGAAGTCCTGTGCCTTTAAGCTTTTCCAGCGGTTGTGATATTCAAACACCGGAAAATAATATTTTGCTGCCTCAAAAAGCGTCTGGTTGATCTGCCCCTCCGTGTCATTTGGCCAGAAAAGCATGTTTGTCTCGATCACAACAACCTTCGGCAGCTGTTCTTTGTATGCCCTTTTTAACATATAGTAAGCTTCCGACATTCTCTGGGCGGTCTTTCCGCAGTTATAAGAAGCAACACCGTTCTTTTCCCACATCGCAAGCGGCGAAATACCGGTATAGCAAAGGCTGTCGCCGATCACAATTGCATCCAGGCTGTCCATCTTTTCGGCCAGAATGCCATAGGCATTGTCATTCCGCTCATCCACACCCGACTGCACCGTATTATTTTTCGGCTCAAACAGGCTGGAAAAAAGGAACAGTAACAGGACGAGTCCCGCCAGAAAAATGGCTGTATTTCTTTTCTTCATAGTTCCTCCTAAAATCCTGCATAGATTAAATCAACCGGCTGGTAACCAGCACCGTATGCACCGAAAATAATCACCATAAATATTGCCGCATAATAAATGCACCAGCGTACTGGAAGCTTCTGCAGGGCAATTTTTTCCCGCAGGCAGATGCCTTTTTCTTTCAGGATATCTGCTGCCAGTACGATCAGAGTACCGGCAAGTACGATTACAAAATCATGCCCATCCATGCCAAGCGTGAGCAGTGTTCCGTCCCAGAGCGGTGCGAGAGAGAATTTCCGGAAAATATTGAGGAACAATGTTCTTCCGATCTGCACACTGTCCGCACGGAAGAACATCTCTCCTGTGAAAATAATCACAAGCGTTTTTGCGATCTGAAGTCCCTGATAAATTTTATTATCCTTCGCCACATGAAGTCTGTGCAGCACGGCATCTGTCACCGGTTCTAATATATTTTCCATGGAAATAATCACGAAGTAATACATACCATAAAACAGATACGTCCAGTTCGCCCCGTGCCACAGTCCATTGCAGAACCATACCGGAAACAGCGCCACTACGGTAAGGACAATCTTTGTCCCATATTCCCCTACATGTGCCCTTCCGAACTTGTTCCATTTCTTCATCGGTTTCGACATGGATACCGGGTAGAAAATGTAATCCCGGAACCATGCGCCGAGGGAAATGTGCCATCTGCGCCAGAATTCCGACGCATTTTTCGAAAAGAACGGCTGGCGGAAGTTCTCCGGCATCTTCACACCGAAGATCTGAGCGCTTCCGATCACAATATCGATTGCCCCGGAAAATTCCATATAAAGCTGAACCGTGTAAGAGATGGCTGCTGCGATCACAACCACGCCACCGTACGTATCCGGTGCATCAAAAACTGTTTTTACAAGGATATTCAAGCGGTCTGCAATGACGAACTTCTTAAAAAGTCCCCACAGAATCCGCTGGATGCCAAACCGCAGATTCTCCCCTGTAACCGGTGCCCCGGCAAAGAGAGCCTGCGCCGTCTCACCGTAGCGACAGATCGGTCCTTCCATAATCTGTGGGAAAAAGCCTAAGAACAGACCTAATTTTCCCAGATTTTTCTCCGCCGGGATAGTGCCTCTGTACACATCGATCATATATCCCAAAGCCTGTAAGGTATAGAAAGAAATTCCAAGCGGCACTGCGATGTTTCGCGCCGATATCTGGAATCCCCAACCTTTTTTCAGGCTCAGCTGGGATAGGGAGATAGCAAAGAAGTTAAAGTATTTCAGGTAAGCAAGCACTGCCAACAGGATAATGACGCCACAGAGCAGCACACCGCGTTCCTTTCTTGTGTATTGCTCTTTTACCTGTTTTTTCATATCATGGTCAAGCCCTTTTACTGCTCCCTTGCATTCTGCCCGCAACAGCTCTAACCACAGCCCGATATAATGTGTCAGGACGGTTGTCCCGATCAAGTAGACGAGGAGCTTTCTGCTGACGCTGTAGAAAAAGAGGTAGCTGAATATTAACAGGACTTTCCATCTGTGTTTCTGTGGACATACCGCATAGCAGAGTATGGCGAGCGGCAGGAACAGAAAGAGATAGATTGGTGTCTGGTATGCCATTTTTATTCATTCTCCTGCATTCTCTGAATCATTGCCCAGATTGCCTTCGCGGAGTTGAAGTTTGCCGGAACGATCTCACCCGGGAGAACCGTCACATCGAAGGTGTCCTCGATATCGGAGATTAAGGACAGGATTGCGAAGGAATCGAGCAGGTGGTCATCGATTAAGGTGTCGCAGGTGGTGTAGTCTACATCTGGGTTAATGTCTTCTAAGATTTCTAATAATTCTTCCATGGTTTTTTCCTCACTTTTTTACTTTTTAATAATGTTGGGGGCGCGTGCAAAACGCGAGCGATAGGTTGTGGTGATGGGAAAGCAGGTACAAAAACATAAGAAGACACGCTCCCGCTCCGTGTCGCTCGCAGCGGTACTAAGGTTGCAGCCACGGTCATCAGGATCCTGGCAAGCCATGACCTGATAACCATGTC
>CAKRFH010000058.1:0-19436 GCA_934320555.1 uncultured Roseburia sp. | reverse complement strand
CATCCGGACTGCAGAAATGTGAAGAAATTGACAAGAACATAGAGGTCTGGTATCATCTGTCTGAACCGTGCCCACAAAAGCACGAAAGGGGGAGCATAGTGACCAGAGAGAAGAAGAAAATTGTAAATATAGCAATATGGATCGTGGCGGGCATCTGCCTGTGTACGATTCTCGTGAAAACAGGATTGGCACCGGAGAGAATACTGATGATCCTTGCAATATGTATGGGATCTGTGCTGATACATTATAAGAGAGCGTCCGGCAGTGAGGATTATATAAAAAAGATTCTGGGACTGAAGGCGGGGGCGAATAGAGATTTCAGATATGACTGGCTGAGAGTACTGGCAGTTGTAATGGTAATTGTTACACATGCGGTGCAGGTGGATCTGTCACTGGGGCTTGTCACAGATAAACATCAGATATTCATCTGTAATATTGTATATATGCTGTGCCTGGCGTGCAACCTGATTTATGTCATGCTAAGTGGTGCGTTGCTAATTCCTTATAAAGAAGAAAAACTGTCAGATTTTTATATAAAAAGAGTGGTAAAAGTCTTTTTCCCGATGGTGGTCTATTTTATATTCTATCTGTGGCAGAATCGGGAACTGGACATGGTGACATGGGGCACAATCAGAAACATCTGTGTGAGGCTGCTTCAGGGAGACACACCGGAATCGCCGCATTACTGGTTGATGTATACCCTTTTGTCTGTATATATTGTCATTCCTCTGTTTCGTTACATGTTTCGCAACATGCCATATAAAATGTTAAGTGTAATCGTGGTGATAAGTCTTGTTTTGATGGGACTGAATCTTTTTTCGCCGGTAAAAATAGCATTAAGCAGCTTTCTTGCGGGATGGGAAGGGATTGCGATCATCGGTTACTGGGTGACAAGGCCGGAGACAAAAAAGTATCATAGACTGCTGATAGGGACAGGAATTGCAGCATTTGCAGTTATGATTTTTATGATCGCGAAGGAGATGGACTACAGAACTCTGTGCTGCAATACATCTCCGATTATGACATTGATCAGTGCGGGAATTTTTGCATTTGTATTAGGAAGAGATAAAGTGTTTGGCAGAGGAAATGTGCTGTTGAATATTTTGAGCAAATACAGCTATTCGCTGATTCTGATTCACTGGTGGAGTCTGCACTGGATCACAAGAGGAAGACTTGGCATACAGGTGACTCAGTATCATGGCGGAGGTCTGGTCCTTTCTCTTTTGGTGACTCTTTTTGTATCGCTGCTTGCTGCTGTCTGTATAGATAATTTTGTTATGGTTTTTATGGAACAGATTTTCTGGTGGATGCTAGAAGGTGTGAAGAAGCTGATAGGAAAAACAGCTCTGACGGTAAAACACAATTATAAAATGAAAAAATGAAAAAGGGGTTGACGTTTTCTCCTGGCTTGTTATATAATATAGGTTGCACTATTGTGGTGCTTTGGGCTTATTGCCCGTTGAATGAAAGTTCACTTACCGCAATATGCAGGCGGTAGATTCTATACAACAGGCTTCGGTCTGTTGAAAATAAAAAAACGAGAGGTGAAACGTCAATGGAGAAAAACAGAATACGTCCGGTGAAAGCCGGAAAAGGCATGCGTATGAGTTACTCAAGACAGAAAGAGGTATTGGAAATGCCAAACCTTATAGAAGTTCAGAAAGACTCCTATAAGTGGTTCTTAGACGAAGGCTTAAAAGAAGTTTTCGACGATATCTCTCCGATTGCAGATTACAGCGGTCATCTGAGTCTGGAATTCGTAGACTTTACTCTGTGTGAAGACGATGTGAAGTATACGATCCCTGAGTGCAAAGAAAGAGACGCAACATATGCAGCACCTTTAAAAGTAAAGGTAAGACTTCACAACAAAGAAACAGATGAAATCAACGAGCATGAGATTTTCATGGGCGATCTTCCTTTGATGACTGAGACAGGTACTTTCGTAATCAATGGTGCAGAACGAGTAATCGTCAGCCAGCTGGTTCGTTCCCCGGGTATCTACTACGGTATCGACCACGATAAAGTAGGTAAGACATTGTATTCCTGTACTGTTATTCCAAACCGTGGTGCATGGTTAGAATATGAAACAGACTCCAATGACGTATTTTACGTTCGTGTAGACAGAACCAGAAAGGTGCCGATCACAGTTTTGATCCGTGCACTTGGTCTTGGAAGCAACCAGGAGATCATCGACATGTTCGGCGAGGAGCCGAAGATCGTGGCAAGCTTTGGAAAAGACGTTGCAACGAACTACGAAGAAGGTCTTCTTGAATTATATAAAAAGATCAGACCGGGCGAACCGCTTTCCGTAGAGAGTGCTGAGAGTCTGATCAACGCTATGTTCTTCGATCCTAGAAGATACGACCTGGCAAAGGTTGGACGTTATAAGTTCAACAAGAAGCTGGCATTAAAGAACCGTATCAACGGACAGGTTCTTGCAGAGGATGTAGTGGATGTTACAACTGGTGAGATCATTGCAGAGGCTGGAACAGAAGTGACCAGATCTATCGCAGATGATATCCAGAATGCTGCTGTTCCATATGTATGGATTCAGTCCGAGACAAGAAATGTCAAGGTTCTTTCCTCCATGATGGTTGACCTGACACATTATGTGGACTGCAACCCGAAGGAACTTGGCATCACAGAATTAGTATACTACCCGGTACTTGCACAGTTAATGGAAGAGTATCCGGATGCAGAAGATTTAAAAGAAGCCATTAAGAAGAATGTCCATGACCTGATTCCGAAGCATATTACGAAGGATGATATCTTTGCGTCCATCAACTACAATATGCACTTGGAGTATGGTATCGGACATGATGACGATATCGATCATCTGGGCAACAGACGTATCCGTGCGGTTGGCGAGTTATTACAGAACCAGTACAGAATCGGTCTGTCCAGATTAGAGAGAGTTGTCCGTGAGAGAATGACAACCTTAGATCTCGACGGAATTTCGCCACAGAGCTTGATCAACATCAAGCCTGTAACAGCTGCTGTTAAAGAGTTCTTCGGATCTTCCCAGCTGTCCCAGTTCATGGATCAGAACAACCCTCTTGGTGAGCTGACTCATAAGAGACGTCTGTCCGCATTAGGACCAGGCGGTCTGTCCAGAGACCGTGCCGGATTCGAGGTTCGAGATGTTCACTACTCTCATTATGGACGTATGTGCCCGATTGAGACGCCTGAAGGTCCTAACATCGGTCTGATCAACTCTCTGGCAAGCTATGCACGTATCAACGAGTATGGTTTCATTGAGGCACCATACCGTAAGATCGATAAATCAGATCCTAAGAATCCTCGTGTCACAGACGAAGTTGTATACATGACAGCTGACGAGGAAGACAATTATCATGTAGCACAGGCGAACGAGGCTCTGGATGCAGAGGGACACTTTGTCCGTAATTCCGTATCCGGTCGTTACCTCGATGAGACACAGGAATACGAGAAGACTATGTTCGATTACATGGACGTATCTCCTAAGATGGTGTTCTCTGTTGCTACCGCATTGATCCCGTTCTTACAGAACGACGATGCAAACCGTGCGTTAATGGGATCCAACATGCAGCGTCAGGCAGTGCCGCTTCTTACAACAGAAGCTCCTGTTGTAGGTACCGGTATGGAGACCAAGGCTGCCGTTGACTCCGGTGTCTGCGTAGTAGCTAAGAAACCGGGTGTGATCGAGAGCTCTGAGTCCAACCAGGTCATCATGAAGAATGATGACGGAACAAGAGACGTATACAAGCTCACAAAGTTCTCCAGAAGTAACCAGTCCAACTGCTACAATCAGAGACCGATCGTGTTCAAGGGTGATCACGTAGAGGCAGGTGAGGTAATCGCAGACGGACCATCTACGTCCAACGGCGAACTTGGACTTGGAAAGAACCCATTGATCGGATTCATGACCTGGGAAGGTTACAACTACGAGGATGCGGTTCTGTTAAGTGAGAGATTAGTACAGGATGATGTATACACATCCATCCATATTGAAGAATATGAAGCAGAAGCACGTGATACCAAGCTCGGACCGGAAGAGATTACCCGTGACGTTCCAGGTGTCGGTGACGAAGCATTAAAAGACCTTGATGAGAGAGGTATCATCCGTATTGGTGCGGAAGTCCGTGCCGGTGATATCTTAGTCGGAAAGGTTACTCCGAAGGGAGAGACTGAGCTGACCGCAGAAGAGAGACTGTTACGTGCAATCTTTGGCGAGAAAGCAAGAGAAGTACGTGATACTTCCTTAAAGGTACCACACGGTGAGTATGGTATCATCGTGGATGCGAAAGTATTCACAAGAGAGAACGGAGATGAGTTATCTCCGGGCGTAAACCAGGCAGTCCGCATTTACATTGCACAGAAGAGAAAGATCTCTGTCGGTGATAAGATGGCCGGACGTCATGGTAACAAGGGTGTCGTTTCCCGTGTATTACCAGTAGAAGATATGCCATTCCTTCCAAATGGCCGTCCTCTTGATATCGTATTAAATCCGTTGGGTGTGCCTTCCCGAATGAACATCGGTCAGGTCCTTGAGATCCACTTGAGCCTTGCTGCAAAAGTATTAGGCTTTAACATCGCAACACCTGTATTCGACGGCGCGAAGGAGATCGATATCCAGGATACACTGGAACTTGCCAATGATTATGTTAATACCGAATGGGAAGAATTCGAGGCAAAATATAAAGATGTCTTAGGCGAAGAAGTCATGAAGTACTTATGGGACAACAGAGACCACAGAACACTGTGGAAGGGCGTTCCGATTTCCCGCGATGGAAAAGTACAGCTCCGTGACGGACGTACAGGAGAACCGTTTGATTCACCTGTAACAATTGGACACATGCACTACCTGAAACTGCATCACCTGGTAGACGATAAGATCCATGCACGTTCTACCGGTCCTTACTCCTTAGTAACCCAGCAGCCACTTGGTGGTAAAGCGCAGTTCGGTGGACAGCGTTTCGGTGAGATGGAGGTTTGGGCACTGGAAGCTTACGGTGCAGCTTACACCTTGCAGGAGATCTTAACTGTAAAATCTGACGATGTTGTCGGACGTGTTAAGACTTACGAAGCAATCATCAAGGGCGATAATATCCCTGAACCGGGTATTCCGGAGTCTTTCAAGGTATTACTGAAAGAGTTACAGGCATTAGGTCTGGATGTAACCCTGTTAGATGATGAGGGAGAAGAAGTAGAACTGATGGAGACCAGCGAGTATGGCAATACAGATCTGAACTCTATCATTTCAGGTGATAAAGACTTCACATTTGAAGATAGTGAATCATTCTCCAAGATGGGATTCACAAAGAAGGAATTTAATTCAGAAAACGAAGAGCTTGTCGATGTGGAAGAGGAAGAAGCAGAGGATGACGATGATGATTCCGACTTCTACGACGATATGTCTGACGATGAATTTGAAGAATAGGAGCCGTGTTATGGGATCCGGACAGAAACTGTCCGGATGCCGCACAGCTTCTGCAAAACAGAGAAAGGGAGTGTCATAGATGCCAGAAACAACTAACAAAGAGGCAATGAACCAGGCTGTTTCCTTTGATGCCATCCGTATCGGTTTGGCTTCACCGGAAAAGATCAAAGAGTGGTCCCACGGCGAAGTAAAGAAGCCGGAAACCATCAACTACAGAACTCTGAAGCCGGAAAAAGACGGTCTGTTCTGTGAGAAGATCTTTGGACCAAGCAAAGACTGGGAATGCCATTGTGGTAAATATAAGAAAATTCGTTACAAGGGTGTTGTTTGTGACCGTTGTGGCGTTGAAATAACAAAGTCCAGCGTTCGTAGAGAGCGTATGGGACATATCGAGCTCGCAGCTCCGGTATCCCATATCTGGTACTTCAAAGGTATCCCATCCCGTATGGGACTGATCCTTGACCTGTCTCCGAGAACACTGGAAAAAGTTCTGTATTTTGCTTCCTATATCGTACTGGACGCAGGTAACACTGCATTACAGTATAAGCAGGTACTCTCCGAGGGAGAATATCAGGATGCAAGAGAGCAGTATGGCAATACATTCCGCGTAGGAATGGGTGCTGAGGCAATCCAGGAGCTGTTACAGGCAATCGACCTGGAGAAAGATTCCGCAGAGTTAAAGGCAGAGTTAGAAGATGCAACCGGTCAGAAGCGTGCCAGAATCATCAAGAGACTGGAAGTAGTAGAAGCTTTCCGCGAGTCCGGTAACAAACCGGAATGGATGATCATGACAGTTGTTCCGGTTATCCCGCCGGATTTACGTCCAATGGTACAGTTAGACGGTGGACGTTTTGCAACATCTGACTTAAATGATTTATATAGAAGAATTATCAACAGAAATAACCGTTTAAGAAGACTTCTTGAGTTAGGTGCTCCGGATATCATCGTCCGCAACGAGAAGCGTATGTTACAGGAAGCTGTTGATGCACTGATCGATAATGGCCGTCGTGGACGTCCTGTTACCGGTCCTGGAAACAGGGCATTAAAGTCCTTATCCGATATGTTAAAGGGTAAATCCGGACGATTCAGACAGAACTTACTCGGTAAACGTGTTGACTACTCTGGACGTTCCGTTATCTGTGTTGAGCCAAAGTTAAAGATTTACCAGTGTGGTCTTCCGAAAGAGATGGCAATCGAATTATTCAAGCCATTCGTTATGAAAGAACTCGTTGCAAACGGATCCGCACACAATATTAAGAGTGCCAAGAAGATGGTAGAGAGACTTCAGACAGAGGTGTGGGACGTCTTAGAAGATGTCATCAAAGAGCATCCGGTTATGTTGAACCGTGCCCCTACACTTCACAGATTAGGTATTCAGGCATTCGAACCAATCCTTGTAGAAGGTAAGGCAATTAAGCTTCACCCATTGGTATGTACCGCATTCAACGCCGACTTCGACGGTGACCAGATGGCTGTACATCTTCCATTATCCGTTGAGGCGCAGGCAGAGTGCAGATTCATGCTTCTGTCCCCGAACAACTTACTGAAACCATCTGACGGTGGTCTGGTAGCAGTTCCTTCACAGGATATGGTCCTCGGTATTTACTACCTGACACAGGAGAGACCGGGAGCTAAGGGAGAAGGCAAAGTATTCAAGAGTGTGAATGAAGCAATTCTTGCATACGAGAATAAGGCAATCACACTTCATTCCAGAATCAAAGTCCGCATGAGAAAGACCATGCCGGATGGAAGAGAACTTACCGGAACTGTAGAATCTACATTAGGACGTTTCATCTTCAATGAGATCATTCCTCAGGATCTTGGATTCGTTGACAGAAGCATTCCTGGAAACGAACTCAAGCTGGAAGTTGATTTCCTTGTTGCAAAGAAACAGAACAAGCAGATCCTTGAGAAAGTAATCAATATCCATGGAGCTACCAAGACAGCAGAGGTGTTAGACGCTGTTAAGGCTATGGGTTACAAATATTCCACAAGAGCAGCGATGACCGTATCTATTTCAGATATGACCGTACCACCTCAGAAGCCTGAGATGATCAAAGCTGCACAGGATACCGTAGACAGAATTACAAAACAGTACAAACGTGGTCTTATCACAGAGGAAGAGCGTTACAAAGAAGTCGTTGAGACATGGAAAGAGACCGATGATGAGCTTACAAAAGTGCTTCTGGAAGGTCTTGACCGTTACAACAACATCTTCATGATGGCTGACTCCGGAGCCCGTGGTTCTGATAAACAGATCAAACAGCTTGCCGGTATGCGTGGTTTGATGGCTGATACAACCGGTAAGACAATCGAGCTTCCTATTAAGTCAAACTTCCGTGAAGGTCTTGACGTACTGGAATACTTCATGTCTGCGCACGGAGCACGAAAAGGTATGTCCGATACTGCGCTTCGTACAGCCGATTCCGGATACCTGACAAGACGTCTGGTAGACGTATCACAGCATATGATCGTCCGTGAGTCTGACTGCTGTGAAGGAAAGAACAGAGAGATCCCAGGTATGTGGGTAACCGCATTCATGGATGGAAAAGAAGAGATCGAGAGCCTTCAGGAACGTATTACAGGTCGTTTCTCCTGCAATACAATCTGCGATAAAGATGGCAATGTCATCGTAAAAGCGAACCACATGATCACACCGAAGCGTGCAGCTGAAGTGATGAGCCGTGGTGTAGATGAGAATGGCAATCCGATCGAGAAGGTGAAGATCCGTACCGTATTAACCTGCCGCTCTCATATGGGTGTATGTGCGAAGTGTTACGGTGCCAACATGGCAACCGGTCAGGCCGTACAGGTTGGTGAGGCTGTTGGTATCATCGCAGCACAGTCCATTGGTGAGCCTGGTACACAGCTTACCATGCGTACCTTCCATACAGGTGGTGTTGCCGGTACCGATATCACACAGGGTCTTCCTCGTGTCGAGGAAATCTTCGAGGCAAGAAAGCCAAAGGGTCTTGCCATTATCACAGAGTTTGGCGGCGTAGCCAACATTAAAGACACAAAGAAGAAACGTGAGATTGTCGTAACTAATAATGAAACTGGAGAATCTAAGGCATACTTAATTCCTTATGGTTCCAGAATCAAGATCACAGACGGAGCAGTCCTTGAAGCCGGCGACGAGCTGACGGAAGGTTCTGTAAATCCACACGATATCTTAAAGATCAAAGGTGTGCGTGCTGTTCAGGATTACATGCTTCGCGAAGTACAGCGTGTATACCGCCTGCAGGGTGTAGAAATCAACGATAAACATATCGAGTTGATCGTACGCCAGATGTTACAGAAGATCCGTGTAGAATCCAATGGTGATTCCGATATGCTTCCAGGTACACTGGTAGATACCCTTGATTTCGAGGATACCAATGAAGTACTTGAGAGCGAAGGCAAAGAGATGGCAGAAGGATCCCAGGTATTACTTGGTATCACAAAAGCGTCCCTTGCTACAAACTCCTTCTTATCAGCAGCATCCTTCCAGGAGACAACGAAGGTTCTGACAGAAGCAGCAATCAAAGGAAAGGTTGACCCATTGATCGGTATGAAAGAGAACGTTATCATTGGTAAACTGATCCCGGCTGGTACAGGAATGAAGAGATACCGCAATATCAAGCTTGATTCAGACGTGAACAACGATGATGAGATTGATTTTGATGATTTCGATGACGATTCCTATGAGGATATCGATACTGAATCTTACACAGAAGAAGAGAATCAGGAATCTGAACCAGTAGAAGAATAAATAAATATATAAGAAACTGTCACTTAAGAGCAAACACCTTGAGTGGCAGTTTTTTTTTCGCAGCTCAAAGATCCGGAATCCCATTTTCCATAGGTGTATATGCTTCAATAAACTGCCCTGACTGGTAAGCAGAAGGTGAAATCCTGCATCAGCTAAGGGTGGAAATGCAGAAAAAAGATGTTTTAAAAAGTAAATAATTATGATATATTAAAATCGGAAACGTTACCGTTTGTGCATTTTTACCTAAAAATCAATTTGACAGGTATAAATGAACAGCCGGTGGGGAAGGAAAATATATAAATCAGGAGGTTTGATCTATGTTAAATGAAGCAGAAACACAGTACAATCCACAATATGGTATCCGTAGAACTATTTTTTCGGACGAATATGATTTTCTGACAGTAATAGAGTCCGCGAGTGTGGATGAAAAGGGAATACGTTTTTTGGTACGCACATGGAAAGATCGTACAGCAGCTGTCTGTGTCACATTTCTGACACCATCGGTATTCAGATTTGTGATGATACCGGAGCTGACTGCCGACAGTCACAGACAGCCGGTAATAGAACCTGCATCGCAGGAAGGGTTCGAGGCAGGAAATGCAAGATTTACGGAAGATGAGGACAAATTTATATATGCAACAGAACGGTTAAGCCTGCATTTTTCAAAAAAATACTGGGAAATGTCCATATATCAGAATGGGAAATTATTAACAAAAGAACAGGCTTTTGATACGAACGTCGATAACCGGTGGAAACAGCTGCCAACAGGATTTAAAGTAAATACACGCGGAGAGAGCATATCTACATTTGAACAGTTTGTACTGTTTTCAGATGAGATGTTCTGGGGATTTGGTGAGAAGTTTACTCACTTTAATAAGCGGGGACAGAAAATCAAATGCTGGCAAAAAGATGCGTTGTCCACCAATACGGAGGACTCGTATAAAAGTCATCCGTATTTTACAAGCAGCCGGGGATACTCCATATTGTTAAATACATTTACACGTTCCTCCTTTGATATGGGTGCGTCTTCCTGGATCAGTTATCAGATTGGCAGCGATGACCCTGTGCTGGATTATATTTTCCTGGCAGAGGAAAGCAGAGATTATAAGAGACTGTTACAGCAGTATTTGCAGATAACAGGGCAGATTCCTATGATCCCGCAATGGGCATTTGGTTTTTGGATGTCAAAATGCTCTTACAGGAGCCGCAAAGAAATAGAAGACGTGATCGATGAGGCAGACAGACTTGGCATAGGCATTGATGTGATCCATATCGATAACTGGCAGAAGCCAGATATGGCAGGTGTATGGGAATGGGATACGGAACGTTTTCCTGATCCGGAAGGGATGATCAGAGAGTTAAATAAAAAAAAGATTCATTTGAGCCTCTGGAACTATCCGTATTTGAAAGAAGATTCGCCGGCATTTCAATCACTGGCAGAACGTGGATTCTTTGTGAAAGACAAAGAGGGACAGCCGGCAATGTTCAAATCGACGGCTGATTCCGTTGTGTTATGTGCCTGCTTTGACTTTACCAATCCGGAATTTCTGGAATGGTATAAAGAACGCGTGAAAAAAATCGTCCGCATGGGTGTTTCGGTAATAAAGACAGATTTTTCCGAAGCAGTACCGGAAGAGGTGGTGTTCCATAATGGAATGAGCGGATGTGAAGGACATAATCTTTTGACATATTTATATGCAAAGAATATTTATACCTGGATGAAGGAAATCTGTGAAAAACGCGGGGAATTGCCACTCCTCTGGGGACGAAGCGGTTATGTGGGCTCTCATACGATCCCGGCAGCATGGGCAGGCGATTCCTCCAGCGATAAAGCAAACCACAGTGCGATTCTTCAGGCAGGTCTTGGTATGGCAATGTCAGGAGTATCCTTCTGGGGCTATGATCTCGGTGGATTTTATAACACAGGTTATACCGGAAACGAAAAACGACCTGATGTAGAAGATTATCTGTCATCTGTACAGATGGGACTCTGGATGCCATTATCAAGAGCACATGGAAAAACACCGAGAGAACCGTGGCAGTACGGGGACCTTGCGTTGGTAAAAGTGAAAGAATGGATTAACTTCAGACATCGTCTTGCACCGTACCTTTATCATACAGCCTGCCAGAGCCATCTTTTTGGCATTCCGATGCTTCGGCCGCTTGTGATGGAATATCCGGATGATCCGGTCGCAAAGATACAGAATCTGTCTTATATGCTGGGAGATTCGTTGTTGATCGCACCTGGATTTGACAGGGATGAATATGACCTGTATCTTCCGGAAGGACAATGGAGAAATATGGAAAGCAAAGAAGTGTATGAGGGCAGGTCATTTGTTCCTGTTGAAAATAAATCGTTTGCTGATGGCGGCACATCACTTCTGGTTTTCCAGAAAGAAGGAACAAGTATACCATTGTTTGCCCAAAGTGAAGTGATGCGCGTGCCGGATGGAACATGGAAAGAGGAAGATTTGGATTTTATGACATTCACGACAAGAGATATCACTGAAAAAATATATATACCGGGTAAAAGCAGAGAACCGGAATGCATCACAATTCAGGCAAAGAAGAATGCTTAGGATATTGGCATTATAAGAAACAAACCATATTTGGCAATTTTGCACAAAAGAGAGATACTCAATATGTGAAAAAAGTTAAAAATAAAAAAGATATATGGAAACTATTGAAAAAATGAGTACTGAGTAGTAGAATCTAACATAAGGAAACGTTATCGGTAACGTTACACATATAGATACCGACAGACGGATTCGAGGGTAATTGTAAACCATTATGCAAAATGCATAAAAACAAGGAGGATTTCACTATGAAAAAAGCAAAATTACTTGTTACAACAGCAGTAATTGCAGCGATGTCAGTAACGACGTTCGCAGGCTGTGGTAATTCAGAAGGCCAGGGAACATCAAACCAGGGCGACAGCACAACAGCTACAGAAGCAGCTTCAAATGCATCTTCAGATGCAGCTTCAGCAGGCGATGGCAGTGTTTACATGCTGAACTTCAAGCCAGAAGTTGATCAGCAGATGAAGGATCTTGCCGATGTTTACACAGAACAGACAGGTGTTCCTGTAACTATTGTTACAGCAGCATCCGGTACTTATGAACAGACTCTGACATCAGAGATGGCTAAGACAGAATGTCCAACAATATTTTTCTTTGAACCTTCATTCAAAAATGACTGGAAAGATTATATGTATGATTTTACAGGTACATTTTTTGAGAAACATCTGACAGCTGAACCTGAAAGACTTGATTCTGGTGAATATGTTGGTATTCCATACGCAGTAGAAAGTTATGGTATTATTTATAACGTAGATTTACTTGATCAGTATTGTGCTCTTGATAATGCAGTAATTTCAAGTGCAGCTGATATTGTTGATTTTGATACTTTAAAAGCTGTAGCTGATGATATTCAGTCCAGAAAAGATGAATTAGGTGTTGAAGGTGCATTTACATCTGCAGGTCTTGATGGTTCTTCATATTGGAGATTTGTAACACACCTTGTTAATATGCCTATTTACTGGGAAATGGAAGATAAAGGCGTTGACGAATTAAGAGAACTTGATGGCACATATGTATATGGATACAAGAACCTGATGGATCTTTACTTTACAGATTCTACATGTGATTCAAAATTATTAAGTGGTAAAACTGGTGATGATGCGATGGCAGAGTTCTGTGAGGGCCAGGCAGTATTTTATCAGAATGGTACTTGGGCATGGACACCAGATAATGATATGGCAGGTATGAACGTTGCTTTCCTTCCTCTTTACACAGGAGTTCCTGCTGAAAAAGATGCGATTGGTGTTTGCTCAGGTAGTGGTAACTTTATGGCAGTAAACAAAAAAGCCAGCCCGGAAAATGTTGATGCTTCATTAAAATTCCTTGAATGGATGTTCTCATCTGATGAAGGTAAAGAAGCTGTTGCTGGTGCCATGGCATTTAACTGCCCAATGGATACATTCAGTGACATTGAACTTGAGAATCCATTATTTGCAAGTGCAAACTCTTATGTAGAAGCTGGAAAGACAGCAGTAAGCTGGAAAGGATTTAATCAGATTCCAGATGAAAACTGGAAAACAGAGCTTTCATCAGCACTTATTGAATATGCTCAGGGTACTGGCGACTGGGATACAGTAGAAAAATGTTTCACAGAAAAATTCGCAGAAGAATGGGCTACAAAAGAATGATTTGAACAGATAGTGATTTAGTCGCTAAGCTATGAAATGATTCAAGCTGCCGTATAAGGGTAGATGCGTTGAGCCCTAATGCGGCAGCTTGGTTTTTGCTTGCATCAATTTTGATTATTTGTAAGAAAGAGAGAATGTATTATGCAAAAAGCGATGAAAAAATATTTCCCGGTATTTGTGCTTCCTACAGCAATTGCTTTTATCGTTGGAAATACTGTGCCATTTATCATGGCATTTTATTTAAGTTTTTGTTCCTTTACGACTGTTAATGATGCAAAATTTGTTGGCTTTACCAATTATGTTAAAGTGTTTACGGATTCGACGTTTTTGCATTCAATGCTTTTTTCAGCTTTATTTACAATTGTGACAGTTATTTTAATTAATGTATTTGCTTTCCTGATCGCACTTGCATTAACAAGCAAGATCCGCGGAACGACAATTTTCAGAACAGTATTCTTCATGCCAAACCTGATCGGTGGTATCGTTCTTGGTTATATCTGGCAGCTCTTATTAAATGGTATTCTTGCACACTGGCAAAAAACATTAACATACAGTTCTGTCTATGGTTTCTGGGGACTGGTTATTCTTCTTTGCTGGCAGCAGATTGGTTATATGATGATCATTTATATTGCAGGTATTCAAAATATTTCAAGCGAAATGCTTGAAGCTGCTCAGGTAGATGGTGCAAACTGGCATCAGAGATTATTCAGTATTATTATTCCGTCTGTGCGTCCGTCAATTATCATCTGTGTATTTTTAACATTGACAAACGGATTTAAGCTGTTTGACCAAAACCTTGCGTTAACAGGCGGTGAACCTTCGCATGGCACAGAAATGGTTGCATTAAATATCTATAATACTTTCTACGGAAGCTCTGCTGACTATAGAGGTGTAGGTCAGGCTAAAGCTGTTATTTTTGCAATTATCCTTGCAATCATTGGTTTTGCCCAGATGAAGATTCAATCAGAGAGGGGAGAGAAATAGTATGGAAAAAGCAAATAAATTAAAAAGAGCGATATTAACAATCGTGCTTTCTTTAGTTAGTATTGCATGGATTTTCCCTGTACTTCTCGTTGTTATAAACTCATTTAAGAAGAAAACAAGTATTTCATTAAAACCATTTGCACTTCCGACAGGAAAATCTTTTGTTGGAGTGGAAAACTATATTAAAGGTATTGAGAAAATTGAATTTTTCAAATATTTTGGATACAGTTTATTTATTACAGTCGGATCTGTTGCATTGATTTTATTATTCTGCTCTATGTGTGGATGGTATATGGCACGAGTGAAGAATAAAATGACAATGACACTTAAATTCTTAATGATTTTTGCTATGGTTATTCCTTTCCAGATGGTTATGTTTACATTGGCAAAGACAGCCGATACACTCGGTCTTAATACACCTTGGGGTATTATACTTGTCTATCTGGGCTTTGGTGCCGGTATGGCTGTTTTTATGTTTTCGAATTTTACTGAAGGTATGCCGGTTGAAATTGAAGAAGCAGCATTTATTGATGGATGTAATCCACTTCAGACTTATTTTAAAGTTGTACTTCCAATCATGAAACCAACGATTATCTCCGTAGGTATTCTTGAAATCATGTGGGTATGGAATGACTACCTTCTGCCTTATCTTGTATTGGATCTCAAACGATTTAAGACAATCCCAATTGTTATTCAGTATTTGAAGGGCGGCTATGGTACCGTTGATATGGGCTGCATCATGGCATGTATCGTTCTGGCTATTCTGCCGGTTATCATTATTTATATTATTTGTCAGAAATATATTATCGAGGGTGTTGTTGCAGGAGCTGTCAAAGGTTGACGAATAATAATGAGCGGAAGGGTGTGACATATTAATGAGCAGACGTTGCGGTATTTTACTGCCTATAAGCAGTCTCCCATCAAAATATGGTATTGGTGCATTCTCAAAGGAGGCATATGAATTTGTAGATTTCCTTGCAGCTTCGGGACAGAAGTTGTGGCAGGTTCTGCCGATGGGGCCGACCGGATATGGAGATTCACCGTATCAGTCATTTTCAACATTTGCAGGTAACCCGTATTTTATAGATTTGGATACGTTGGTGCAGGAAAAACTGTTGTTACAGGAAGAATGCGAAGCCTGTGACTGGGGTGATGATCCTGAAAAAGTTGATTATGAAAAGATCTATACATCACGATTTGTTGTTTTGAAAAAGGCATTTGAACGCTTCGACAGGTCAGATGAAGGCTATAGAAATTTTTATGAGAATCATAAAGAATGGGTGGAAGAATATGCACTTTTTATGGTGTTAAAAAATCATTTCGGCGGCACGAGCTGGCAGGACTGGCCAAAAGAGATCCGGAATCATGAAGCGTCAGCAATAGACAGATGCAGCCATCAGTATAGAGACGAGATGGAATTTTATATTTTTCAGCAATATATGTTTGACAAACAGTGGACAGATTTACGTCGCTATGCAAATGAAGCAGGGGTTCATATTATTGGTGATATTCCAATTTATGTATCTTTGGACAGTGTTGAAGTCTGGTCACATCCGGAGCTTTTTGCTCTGGATGAGAACAGGACTCCGATTGCAGTTGCAGGATGCCCACCGGATGCTTTTTCAGTAGACGGTCAGTTATGGGGAAATCCTTTATATGATTGGGCCTATCATAAAAAAACAGGCTTTGAATGGTGGATAGGGCGCATGAAAGTTCTGTTTGACCGGTTTGATATTGTGAGGATCGATCATTTCAGAGGCTTTGATGAATATTATTCCATTCCATATGATGCAAAAACTGCTGCAGAAGGTCATTGGGAAAAGGGTATTGGCATTGAACTGTTTGACGCAATGAAAAAGGTATTCGGTGAACATGCAGCAATTATTGCGGAAGATCTGGGCTACGTGACAGATTCAGTCAAGCAATTGCTGGCCGACACAGGATATCCGGGTATGAAGCTGATTGAATTTGCCTTTGATTCAAGAGAAGGCGGAGATTATATACCATATAATTATACAAAAAATTGTGTTGTATATACAGGAACACATGATAATGATACGCTTCAGGGCTGGTATAAAGCAATCAGTGAAGAAGACCGTGAATATGCCATTGAATACCTGAATAACCGGGAAACACCGGCTGAAGAGATTCATTGGGATTTTATCAGGCTGGCATTATCCACAGTGGCAGATACATGTGTGATATCAGCGCAGGATTATCTTGGGCTTGGAAGTGAAGCGCGCATTAACACTCCGTCAAGCATTGGTGGAAATTGGGTATGGCGTATGAAAAAAGGTGCATGTACCAGACAGCTTAGCCAGAAGATTTTAGAATTGTCCAAAATCTATGGAAGAAGTTGACATTTCAACCTGTATTCTATATAATTAGCAGTTAGTTGTGACTTTTGAGTAGAGTTATATAGATGGACTGAGGATAATAGAGTATGACGATTAAAGATATTGCGAGAAAATGCGGTGTAAGTGTGACAACCGTGTCGAGAGCATTGAATAACCTTCCGGGGATTAATCAGGAAACAAAAGAAATGATTTTGCGAGTGGTGAAAGAGGAAGGCTTTGTTCCGAATAGTAATGCCAGAGTACTCAAACAGCATGAGAGTAATACGATCGTTGTAATTGTCAAGGGTATTGAGAACTTATTTTATCAGCCAATGATTACAGAGATCCTTGAGAATATCAATACGGAAAAATATTCTATGATGCTTCATTATATTCCGACCAATGAAGATGAGGTTGGCGTGGCTCAGCAAATTGTGATAGAGCGTAAACCAAAAGGAATTATCTTTTTAGGGGGATATTTTATAAATGAAGGGGACAGGATCAGGAGCTGGGGAGTGCCCTGTGTTGTTGCAGCATCAGGACGTGTGGATGAAGACAGTGCAGCTGCCTGCTCGTATTTTGGTGTAGATGATTTTAAAGAAAGCTACAGAGCAGTGGAATCACTGATTCAAAAAGGTCATCGTAAAATTGCATTTTTATGTTCTTGCAAGGATGAACCGGGAATTAGTTACAACCGACTTGAAGGATATAAAAAAGCACTGGAAGATCATCAGATCGATGTAGATGAACGCCTGATCATTTACAGTAATGATGATGAAAATGCGTACACGGTAGAGCGCGGATACACAGATACAAGGATGATATTAAAAAATCATATTGACTGTACAGCAATTTTTGCTATTTCTGATCTTGTGGCAATGGGAGTGTGTCGTGCACTGATTGACGCAGGAAAGTCAATACCGGGTGATTATTCGGTGATGGGATATGATGGTCTGGAAATATTAAAGTATAATAATCCATCCCTGACAACAATAAAACAGCCGGTAAAGGAAATGGCAAGGAGATCCGTTAAAACACTGTTTGATATGATCAACGGTACGCAGGATATCGTTCATTGCGTGATGGAATGTGAGCTGATAGAGAGAGAGTCTACAGCATCAGTCAGATAAAGAACAGCTTCGGCAGAGACAAATGTTTCTGCCGAAGCTGTTTTTTTGATTCATGACAATGAAAAGTTCGGAAAATTCGTTCTATGATTATAGTTGTAATTAAAAGTATAAATTCTTTGCATTCTCAAATAAAATTTTATCAATGATATCTTTGGCGTTGCTTACGGAAAGATATCCGTCTGCAATTTTTTCGCTTAGTACCCTGCACAGTGAAAAACGGAAAGCAAGAAGAGAACCATAGCTTTCTTCGACTGTCCATGTATCGCATCCCCAGCAGATTTTGTCAATCTGAGCCAGTTCAATCAACTGGTGCAATACCCGGTTTGAAGCAGTGTAGGACAGAAGCGGATCCCAGGTCAGATCAGGATACACGTTTGGATATCCGTCTACCATGGAAAGAATATCGTCCATCCACGGAAAGCCGCAATGAAGCAATACAAATTTTGTTTCTGGATTATTCCGAATCACGTTATGTAATTGCAGTATATCTGTATGGATAATTTGTCCCATACCGGTATGGCATTGTAATGGAAGTGATACTTCCGCTGCAATTTCACAGATTTTCCAGAATAAATAGTCCTGGAAACATCTGATATCCTCCGGTGTTATATCCGATTCCTTTAAGCAGAAGACCCGTTCTGCCTGTTCCGGTGTTACTTTTTCAAAATGAAGACTGCGTTCGTAAGCGATTGCTACTTTTAAAGCAACACAGCCCTCGCTTTTCTTTTTAAGGATCCACTTTCTGACCCATTCTATATAGTCATTTAAATTATCCGGCAGTTCGCCAAACTGCTCTTCCAGTGATACTCCGTCATGATTGCGCAGGCCCTTCTTATAACCAAGGAAGAACAGATCCAGCCGGAACGATGGCGTGAACAGTTCAGGTTTTCCATTGTTGGTGCCAGGATTCCAGTAGGTATCTACGATTATGTTCTGATACTTACATTTATCCTTCAATACATCTGTATAAAAGGAAGGATTCTGGTGGGCTTTGTGGATCAGATCTGAAATCTGATCCCAGTTCTGCGGTGTAAGCGGATCGGAGATCCCATACAGCTCCTGAATTGCTTTTTGAAGCCATACAAAAAAAGATCTGTACCGCATTTTTTCGAGGAATACGGATCTGCTTTCGGCCGTTGTGCCGGGAGTGACCTGCTGCCATTGTAAATAGGAGCTGCCTATAAGTTTATTCAGATTAAAATCCGTCATTGCCTGCTCCGGCAGGTGATGAGAATGTGTATTTAAGATCTTGTGATCAGATATATAATGCATTAATTCCTGCTCTGTCTGATTGATTGTGTTCATGATATGATCTCCTTTCATTATCGTCTCTGGCAGGTGCGATTTCTGATAAAAAATAAACCCTTCGCGTACCTGTATAAATTGTAACAGTCCGTATTTTCCTTGTCAATCAATGGGAACAGAAATATAATAAAGAAAAATACGAAAATGCTTGACATCTCGGACACTGGCTTATATAATAATTTAGCGTGCATGAAACTGCACGTGGTTGAGTAAGAACTCACATAAATTTAACAGGAGGTGAAAATAATGCCAACATTTAACCAGTTAGTAAGAAAAGGACGTCAGACATCTGTTAAGAAGTCTA
>CAKRFH010000057.1:0-19480 GCA_934320555.1 uncultured Roseburia sp. | reverse complement strand
TATGTTTAAAGCAGTGAAAATATACTGTATTGCAAGAATTCGGTTAGGATGTGGTTCGATTTTTTGCTACATAACAAAAATTGTGAAATTCAGGAAAGTGATAGACTGGAGCAAAGTGGATAAGGAAGATTATTTGCTCGCAATGGAACGAAGCCCGGTTCGGGATATTGAGATAAAGTATGTTCTGAAAAATGCACTGACAGAGGAGATTGACAGCAGGGAAATGTATATGAAAGGCATTGACCACAGCTACTATTATGAAGGATACACGACATATAAGGCAGAAGAATTGTAGAGGATATCAAGCTTAAACAGATGAAAATGTCATAGAAAATGTCATAGAAATTTCAGAAGAATAAATGTTTGATGCCAGAATAACAGATTGACAAATCAGATAAAATTTAGTAAGATACCTAACAGTCATCGGAGGGTTTATTCAGACAGACAGTTCAGCTGTCTGGCAGATGAGGATAGAATAAGCTGGATAAGATGCTGTATACGTCATGTATGCAGAGTCTTATCCGGCTTTTTTGATAGAAAAAGGAGAAATAGAAAAATGCAGCACGATTTTACAAAAGGAAATGTAGCAAAGAGCCTGTTATTTTTTGCCATCCCGATTTTCGGGGCAAATATTTTACAGGCGATGTATGGAACAGTGGATTTGCTGGTGGTGGGACTTTTTTCTGATGCATCGGCAGTATCAGCAGTTTCCACGGGAAGCATGACGATGCAGACGTTGACCGGAATCATTACGGGACTTACGATGGGATGCACGGTCCTGCTCGGGCAGTATATCGGAATGAAAGATGAGAAGCGGGCAGGAAGAACGATTGCTTCCGCGTTCCGGCTGTTTATTGCGATCGGAATCATTTTAGCAATCGTGGTTGCACTGTTTGCAGGAGGAATTGCCAGTATCATGAATGCGCCGCAGGAAGCGTATGCACAGACTGTTTCTTATGTAAGGATCTGTGGAGCCGGAATTATCTGTATCGTGCTTTTCAATGCGCTTGGCGGTATGTTCCGTGGAATCGGGGATTCGAAGACACCGCTTCTTCTGATGGGGATCGCGTGTGTGACGAATATTGTCTGTGATCTGCTATTAGTAGGCGGATTGAAAATGGGGGCAGCAGGCGCTGCGGTTGCGACGGTTGCAGCGCAGGGGTTAAGTGTTGCCTGTGCTTTTTTCCGCATGAAGCGGGTCGGATTTGGAATCAAAATTGAGAAGGCAGAGTTTCATGCAGCAAAGGAGGAGACTATTGATATTTTAAAATATGGCCTTCCTATCGCAGCACAGGAGGCACTTACAGGGGTATCCTTTATGGTGATCCTTGCCATTTTGAATGGATTCGGGCTGGTTGCTTCCGCGGGAGTTGGCGTCGCAGAGAAGATCTGCGCACTGATGTTCTTAGTACCAGGTACGGTTATGTCCGCTGTTTCGGCATTTTCTGCGCAGAATGTCGGTGCAGGGCTTTATGAGAGGGCGAGAAAGGCAATGTATTTTGGTATGGGATTTTCATTTGTGATAGGAATTGTTGTTTTCCTGTTCAGCTTTTTCCATGGAGATCTTTTAGCCGGGCTGTTCACATCAGACGCGGATGTTATCGCGGCAGCGGCAGACTATTTGCGATCGTACTCGCTTGATATTGTGATCGTCGGCTTTAATTTCAGCATGATGGGGTATTTAAATGGCTGCGGCAAAACGGGATTTGTTGCATTGCAGGGCATTTTAAGTACATTCCTGGTGCGGATCCCGGTATCTTATTTCATGAGTAAGATGCCGCATGTCACACTGTTTCAGGTCGGCTTTGCAACGCCGATGGCAACCGTTTTCGCGATTGTGATCACGGCGGTGTATCTGATCTGGCAGGAGAAGAAGAGAAGAGGGTAGAGGGAAAAAAGAAAAAACCGCTGCAGTCGGGAGGAATGACTGGCAGCGGTTTTTTCATAGATCCGGCACCGTTGAGAAGGTTGGTGCCGGAACAAATCTATTGTGCGGCGATCTGCCTGCTCCAACGGAGGGAGAGCAGTGCACCAGTGCTCAGCGAGAAGAAGAGTGTCACCGCTCCGGTGAAAGCGATTCCGTACAGCCCGAAAAAATGTTCCATGAGAAACAGAATCGGCAGATAGTATAAGCCTTTGTCTAAAAAGGCGGTAAAAGTTGCGTAGGAAGCTTTTCCGGTGGACTGCAAAAAGCTCTGGCAGAGCTGGTATAATCCGTAAAAAGGACCTGTGATCAGATTCGCAATAATCATAATCTGCCCATAAGCGATGACATCGTCATTCTGGATAAAAATGGCGATTAACGTATTGCGGAACACCATACCGAGAATGCTTAAAACCGTTCCGATCAGGAATGTGACAATGCCGGTGTTACGGATCAGAAGCTTCATGCGTTCGAGATTTTTTCTGCCATAACTAAAGGAGATGGCAGGCTGTATTCCCATGCAGATGCCCATGGCAAGCATCGAGATCAGCATACTGCATTTTCCGGCAACACCCTGTGCGGCGAGTGCAACTGCGCTGTATCCGACCATCATGCGGTTGGCGATGACGTGGGAGAAGCTCATCAGCAAGGTACTGCATGCCATCGGAAGACCGAGAGACAGGATAGGAAGTGAAATGCCCTTACGCAGAGTAAAATATTTCGGGGAAAGAGAAAAAGCTTTCTGTTTCCGGGTTACATAGTAAAACAGATAAAGACAGCTTAAAATATTTCCGAGGATAGTGGCAAGTGCGGCACCGCTTACGTCCCAATGGAAGATCATAATAAAAAGGGCATCCATTACAATATTCGAGACAGTTCCAAGTCCGTTGGCGATCATGGACTGAAAGGCAGCACCATCTGCACGGATGATATTGGCAAAGATATGTGTAAACATAATAAAAGGTGCTCCGACTGCAATAATACGCAGGTAACTGCAGGTGAAACCAAGTGTGTCGGCATCTGCCCCAAGCGCCATACAGATGGCAGGAGTGCAGGATAAAACAATACCGGAGAAAAGAAATCCGAGTGCCAGGCCGGCGTAGCAGCAGAAGCTGGTGTAGTGTCTGATATTTTCAAGATCCCTTTTTCCGAGTGCAATGGAAATGGCAGTACATCCGCCACTTCCAAACAGTGTTCCAAATCCGGATAAGATGGTGAATAACGGGGCGCATAGAGAGATTGCCGCGATCTTATTCGGGTCTCCGGTCTGCCCGATGAAAAAGGTGTCCGCCATATTATAAATGACCATGACAAGCATAATGACGATGGATGGGACACACAGGTTTAATACTAATTTTCCAAAAGAGGCATGTTCTAAAAGTTCTTCATTTTTTTTCATATTATTTCGGTCTCCTTCTTTTTTTATCTAAATCAACACTTGTCGATTTGATTTAATTATATTATAATTTCAACAAGTGTAGATTACAACCGTCAATATAGGAACACATGTAGAAATAATGGAGGGCAATGTGAATACAAAAGGAAACCAGCGTTACAACGAGACGAAGAACAAAATCAAAGGAACCTTCTTAAATCTGATAAAAGAGAAAGAAGTGAACCAGATCACAGTCACAGAGATCTGTAAAATGGCGAATATTCACAGAACGACCTTTTATGGCCATTATGAGGATGTCAACGCTCTTTTAAATGAGATGGTCGGGGAGATGTATGACAAGATCGTCAGCTATTTTGTGGAAAGTGACTGGGAAAACGGAGAGAATGGATTTGAAAAGCTTTTTACGATGATAAAAGAACAGAAGGATTTCTTCCGGCAATATTTTAATCATTTCAGTCATTATCTCAGCATGCAAGATCAATTTCCCGTGCTTTTAATGAAGAACCTGAATGTCCTGGTAGATGCAATGGGATTTGAGAGCGATGAAGAACTGTACTATCACCAGACGTTTTTCTGTTGTGGGCTGACCGCTATGATCAGGCGGTGGCTTGTGAAGGACTGCAAGGAGACCCCGAAAGAAATGTGCAGGATGCTGGCAAAAGAGTACCAGCCGGGATTAAATGTGTTTTTGTGGAAGAAGGACGGGGAAAACAGAGCGGATGCAGATAGCAGCGAAGAAACAGGCAAAAGGGAGCAATAAGTGCTGCATATTATCAAAACAGAAGATTGGGAGAAAGAGGAGGAGAAACGGGTGAAGAGATTACTGCAAAGCTAGTGTAGAGCGTCTTCATGTTTCCGAAACTTTTTCGGCGTGGTCCCATACTTTTTCCGGAAGGCACGCACAAAATAGCTGATGTTATCCATTCCAACGGTCAGGGCAATTTGGGTGACAGTGTCATCAGTAGTTAAAAGCAGTTTCTGCGCACGTTCCAGCCGGTAATCAATCAGATAATTGATCGGCGTGGTGGAGAGTGCAAGATGAAAAGAACGCAAAGCTTCACTCTTACTGATATTTGCAGCATTTGCAATATCGGTGAGAGTGATTTTTTCTTTATAATGCTGAAAAATAAACTTCATCATTTGCCGGACTCTTGCCTGAAGCAAAGGATTTCCGGAAGCGGACTGGCCGGAAAAAAGATAGGCATAATTTTTGATAAAATAATTCCAGAGCCGCAGCGTTGCAAGAGATACATCCAATGGATCTGCATGGTCATCTGAAGAGATGGAAATTGCAGAGTAAAGCAGGGAAAGGAGCTTTGCGGAGGAAGCATTTCCATCACAGGCACGGAAAATAGAATAAGGCAGATCAGAAGATAAAACCGGCGCAACATATTTTTGGAAAATAAGTGTATTCCTTGCAGCGAGAAATTCCGGCATATATAAGATATTAGGCATAAGGGCGCCGGACGGAGATTCGAACCGGTGAATGATCTTGCTGTTGATAAACATGCCGTCACCCGGATGAAGAACAATGCGTTCGCTTTCAATCAGACAATGGACAATTCCCTCCTGTACATAAATCCATTCAAATTCCGTATGCCAGTGCCAGTCAACATAGTGGTTGACAAATTTATGAATATCATCCAGGTAATACTGGAAAGGAAAGTCGGTAGATCCATGCATACGGATTTCCTGCATGCTTTTGTCGGTGATTATCTCTGTAATCTGCATAGAAAGGCTCCTTGAAAAATAATAAAAAATAGTTCTGAAAATATGAAACAATATTTATTATAACAGAATTGGAGATATTGTGCTATTATTTAACGATATAAAGCAAGAAATAAAGGAAAAAAAGTGATATAAGAATATAAGAATAAAATAAGGAGAAGAAAAGAAGGAACAGACAAATGAAACAAGATTATCAGAAAACAATGTACGCCTGCTTTATCGGCTATATCGTGCAGGCGGTCGTGAACAGCTTCGTACCGCTGCTGTTCGTAACATTTCAGAACACATATCATATTCCACTGTCGCAGATCACACTTTTAATTACGATTAATTTTGTGGTTCAACTGTGTGTGGATCTGCTGTCAGCAGGGTTCGTAGACAAAATCGGTTACCGGGCATCTATGATTCTGGCACATATCTGCGCAGCGGCAGGAATCGGACTGCTGACCGTATTACCGGAGATTTTACCGAATGCGTTTGCAGGAATCCTGCTTGCAGTTGTTGTGTATGCGATTGGCGGTGGGCTGTTGGAGGTGTTGGTAAGCCCGATCATCGAGGCATGCCCGACCGATAATAAGGAAGCTGCCATGAGCCTGCTGCATTCCTTTTACTGCTGGGGATGTACCGGGGTGGTGCTGGTGTCTACAATCTTTTTCGCAATATTTGGAACTGCTCACTGGAAAGTGCTTGCATGGCTGTGGATGCTGCTTCCGGTGGGAAATATGATTCTATTTACACAGGTGCCAATCTACAGCCTTCATGAGGAAGGCGAGAAGGGCATGACGATGGGAGAACTGTTCCGGGAAAAAATCTTCTGGATGCTGATGGTCATGATGGTGTGTGCCGGAGCAAGCGAGCAGGCAGTAAGCCAGTGGGCATCTACCTTTGCCGAACTGGGACTTGGCATTTCAAAAACACTCGGTGACCTGGTCGGACCGATGGCGTTTTCTATTCTCATGGGAACCGCCCGTCTGATCTATGGAAAATACGGTGACCGCATGGATCTGGACCGTTTTATGAAATTAAGCACCCTGCTCTGCATCGCATCCTATCTTCTGATCGCATTTGTACCGGTTTCGGCAGTGGAACTGGTGGGGTGCGCCGTGTGTGGATTTTCCGTCGGAATTATGTGGCCGGGAACGTTCAGCAAGGCATCCGCTTCTTTAAAAAGAGGGGGCACCGTGTTATTTGCATTTCTGGCACTGGCGGGAGACCTTGGCTGTTCCGGTGGACCGACAGTGGTTGGATTTATCTCATCCGCATTTGGAAATAATTTAAGAATCGGAATCGGAGCAGCGATTCTATTCCCTGTATTACTTCTTGTGGCATTGTTTGCAATGAAAAAGAAGAAGGTGTCTGCCCAGGCATAAGCATAGTATATAATAGAAAGAAAAATTTAGAAAAAAAGAGCACTTGAAAAATCAAGTGCTCTTCTGTATAATATCAGTAGAAGCATTCGGAAGGAAAATTTCCGATTGCCCTCTGTAATGTGTTATGGAAATAGCATCAAAACTTTGGACGGTTTGGGATGCTATTTCTTTTTGTTAATATGGTTATCTATGTAAGATAATGCCGCGAATATGACCAATAATAAAGTGAGTACTTCCATTGTATCCATAGGGCATCCCTCCTTTAAAGACTAGAGGGCATTAACATCGGAAATTTAAGCATCCTGATTCTACTGATATATACAAAAATATACTACCATAGGTTCGATATAAAATCAATCCAAAAATCAAGTGCAAATAAGGACATTTTTTGAGTCAAAATCAGTTCTACCAAATCCAAGTAAATTCCAGTAAAATACAATTAGCAAATAAGGAACACAAGACAACGCAAGAAGGGGGAACTATGAAGCAATATTATCTTGCAATTGACATCGGGGCTTCCAGTGGCAGACACATTTTAGGACACATGGAAGACGGAAAGATGGTCTTAGAAGAGATCCACCGTTTCCCGAATGGCATGAGAGAGAAAGACGGACACAAATGCTGGGACACAGAGGCACTTTTTTCCGCGATCGTAGAGGGAATGAAGAAGTGCAAAGAAGCCGGAAAGATCCCGGTCAGCATGGGGATCGATACCTGGGCAGTGGATTTTGTCCTGTTAGACAAAGAGGACAGAATGATCGGAAATGCAGTTGGATACCGCGACAGCCGCACTGCGGGAATGGATGAAAAAGTGTATGAGATCATTCCGGAGGAAAGCTTATACGGAAGAACCGGGATCCAGAAGCAGATCTTTAACACGATTTATCAGCTTATGGCAGTGAAGGAGCAACATCCGGAAGCATTTGAACAGGCAGAGAGCATGCTGATGATCCCGGAATATTTCAACTTTCTTCTCACCGGAAAGAAAGCGGCAGAGTATACGAACGCATCCACGACGCAGCTCGTATCGCCGGAGACAAAGGACTGGGATTATGAACTGATCGGGATGCTCGGCTATCCAAAGCGGATTTTCCAGAAGATCGAAAAGCCGGGAACCGTTCTTGGCAGCCTGACAGAGGAGTTACAGAGAGAGGTCGGATTCGACTGCAAGGTGATCCTCCCTGCAACACACGACACAGGATCCGCCGTTATGGCAGTTCCGACAAATGAGGACAATACGATCTACATCAGCTCCGGAACATGGTCGCTGATGGGAACAGAGCTGAAAGAAGCGAATTGCTCTGCTGAAAGTAAACGGCACAATTTTACAAATGAGGGCGGCTATGATTACCGGTTCCGCTATCTGAAGAACATTATGGGACTCTGGATGATCCAGTCCGTAAGAAAAGAGCTTGCACCGGATCAGGGATTCGGAGAGATCTGTGAGGCGGCATCAAAGACAGCGATCACATCGCTTGTGGACTGCAATGCGGACCGTTTCCTTGCACCGGAAAATATGACAGAGGAAGTGCAGGCAGCGTGCCGTGAGAACGGAGAGCAGGTGCCGGAAGGAATCGCAGAGGTTGCGTCCGTCATTTATAACAGCCTTGCAAAGTGTTATGCACAGACAATTGCGGAGATTGAGGAGATGTCCGGCATCACCTATGACAGCATCCATGTTGTCGGAGGCGGGGCGAATGCAGCTTATTTAAATGAGCTGACCGCAAAGGCAACCGGAAAGACCGTATATGCGGGACCGACCGAGGCAACCGCAATTGGAAACCTGACCGCACAGATCATTGCAGCAGGCGAGCTTGCCAATTTACAGGAAGCAAGAAAATGTATTTTTGATTCCTTTGAAATAAAGACATACAGATAACCGTAGTAAAGAAAAAACAGAGTATAGAAAATGGAGCCGTGAAAAACGAGACTGTCCGGCGCATTGTGGCATGGACGGAAGCGACAAAACGGCAGAAAGGCGAGGAAAAACATGACAGTACAGGAAAGATACGAAGCAGCAAAAGAAATGTATGCAGGCATCGGCGTTGACACAGACGCAGCCATCACAAAGTTAAAAGAGATCCCGGTATCCCTTCATTGCTGGCAGGGCGATGATGTAACCGGATTTGACCATGACGGTCCTCTGACCGGAGGTATCCAGACAACCGGAAATTATCCTGGAAAAGCAACAACACCGGAGCAGCTCATGCAGGATATGGAGAAAGCAATCAGCTTAATGCCAGGTAAAAAGAAATTAAACCTTCACGCAAGCTATGCGATTTTCGAAGAGGGCGAGTTTGCAGACCGTGATAAAATCGAGCCGAAGCATTTCAAAAAATGGGTAGATTTCGCAAAAAAACACAATATGGGAATTGACTTCAACCCGACCTTCTTCTCCCATGACAAAGTAAAAGACGGACTGACACTGACAAGCCCGGATGAGGAGACTAGAAAGTTCTGGATCGAGCATGGAAAAGCATGTATCCGTATTTCTGAGTATTTCGCAAAAGAGACAGGTGTTCCATGTGTCATGAACATCTGGATCGGTGACGGTTACAAAGACATTCCAGCAGACCGCATGGGACCACGTATGAGATACAAAGACTCTATTGAGCAGATTATCGCAGAGCCACATGATCCAAAGCTTGTAAAACCATGTGTAGAGTCCAAAGTATTCGGAATCGGTGTAGAGTCCTACACGGCAGGATCCGCAGAGTTCACCCTTACTTTTGCAGCAACCCATGAGAATGTACTTCCATTAATGGATAACGGACACTACCACCCGACAGAAGTAGTTTCTGATAAGATCCCTGCATTGCTCTGCTACTTCCCGGAGATCGCCCTTCATATCACAAGACCGGTAAGATGGGACTCTGACCATGTAGTATTATTTGATGATGAGACGAAAGAGATGGCGAAAGAGATCGTAAGATGTGATGCAATCGACCGTGTCCATATGGCACTCGATTACTTCGATGCAAGCATCAACCGTATCAGCGCCTGGACCGTAGGTTTCAGAAGCTGGCAGAAAGCTTTATTATCTGCTTTCTGCACGCCATACACTGACTTCAAAAAACTTCAGGATGAAAACCGCCTGACCGAACTTATGGTGCTGCAGGAAGAATTAAAGACATTCCCATTCGGCGACATTTGGGCAAAATACTGCGAGGAGTGCGGTGTCCCGGCAGGCAAAAACTGGTTTGCTGAGATCGAGAAGTATGAGAAGGAAGTACTCTTAAACCGCTAAGAGTATACTTTTAAGCGTGTCTTCGTTGTTCCGTGGATGGTTCCAGGCGGATAACTAAAGCTCGTCAAAAGCAATCTCATGCCTGCCTAAGAACTTCTTCATCAGAGCATCCCATTCATGCTCGAGTGTCCTGTCGGTGGAGAAGATCCGATAGGAAATACCGGTTGTGATGGTAAGGTCGCCATTCTGGAATTTTACATTCAAGAAGACGGCAGAGATATCGTTTGCCGTGAAAGAGCTGTCGGACTTTGCTAAGGTACGCTCTAAGTTCTCCGGGGAGAGCAGCAGGGAAAATTTAAAATAGGTTGGTGTTTTTTTGCCGCGGATCAGTCCGAAACACTGGGAACGCAGCATGCCATATGGAAGAAATGGAAGACCGTTTAGAGCGAGTTCTTCCATTTCTTCGTTTGTATAGAACTCTTTCTGTACGGTTCCGTCAATGTGGTAGAGTGCGTTCGTCTGGATGACAGCTTCCTGGAGCAGGAAATGGTCGAAGACTTCCTGACAGAGAAACTGATTCATAAAATTTTTGACTTCTGTTATTTTGAGTGCGATCATAAAAAACCTTTCTGTGACTGCCGGCTTATGGCTCCTTACAGATGGTGCCTGAAATGCCGGACAGGGATAAATATGATACCTTTTATTATGGCATAAAATAAAAGGTAACGCAATGAAAATCGGCGTGCCGAAAAAACAGGGCAGATTACAGCAAATTTTTTCAGGAGAAATCAAATAGCATCTTAAACTTTTCAGAAATTTATAGTACAATACAGATGCTGCTTTTTTAAGTATTTCATGGAAAACAGTGAATCAGAAAGAACATCAGACATCTGAGGGGATCAGATGCCGGAAAGGTAAGAAAAATGAGCCAGAAAAAAACAGAAACAGAACTTTTGTTTGATTTATTAGAAAAAGGAATCTCACCGGCACACGCGGTGAGTGCATGTGAGGAACGCCTCGTGGAGGCAGGATTTGAGCAGATCAGTTATGGAGCAAAATGGAATCTTATGCCGGGAGGCAGATATGTGGTCAATCATCACGATACAACATTATTCGCATTTACCGTGCCCGAGCACTGGGGAATGGCACAGCCGGCAGTCCGTATTGCGGCAGCCCATACGGATTTCCCGTGCTTAAGGATCAAGCCGTCCTGTGATATCCAGACAAATGTTTATGCGCAGGTGAATGTGGAAGTATACGGAGGAGCTATTTTAAATACATGGTTAGACCGTCCGCTCGGTGTTGCCGGAAGAGTGGCAGTCCGCGGTGAGGATGCCTTCCATCCTCAGGTACGCCGTTTCCAGTCAGAAAAGAATCTGATGACCATCCCGAACCTCGCCATCCATATGAACCGTGAGGTGAATAAAGGTGTGGAGCTGAACCGCCAGACAGACCTGCTTCCGATCTGCGGTCTGACCGACGGGGCGCAGAATGCGGATTATTTTCTGAACTTCCTCGCAAAGGAGCTTCAGGTGGAGAAGCAGGATATCCTGGATTTTGAACTGACCGTATATAATAAGGAAAAGCCACAGTATGTCGGACTCGCCGATGAACTGATTTCCGCTTCCAGACTGGATAACTTAAATTCCTGCTCTGCACTCGTGTCAGCCATCATCGACAGCCAGAGAACAGACGGCATGAATGTGATCGCGTTATTTGACCACGAGGAGATCGGAAGCCATTCCAAGCAGGGGGCAGGCTCCATCCTGCTTCACGATATGCTTATCCGCATCCTGACAGAGTGTGGTCTTGGTGAAGAGGCACAGCAGATGTTATACAATGGCATGTTCTTATCCGTGGATGTAGCACACGGACTCCACCCAAACTTTGCAGGAAAGATGGATCTGACCAATAAGCCTGTTCTCGGAAAAGGATTTTGCATCAAGGAAGCATGTTCCCAGTCCTATGCGACAGACTGTGAAGCGATCGCGGTCGTACAGCAGCTCTGCGAGGATAACCATATTCCGTATCAGAAGTTTGTGAACCGTTCCGACCTTATAGGCGGCGGTACTTTAGGATCTATCGCATCTGCGCTGCTTCCGGTGAAGACAGTGGATATCGGAATCCCACTGCTCGCCATGCATTCCGCAAGGGAGCTGATGGCGGCTGTGGACCAGCAGGCGTTAAAGGATCTGACAGAGAAATTCTTTTCTTAAAAAATAACTACGAAACTCAGATTTAGGATGTGAGGAGAGTTTCGTAATTGCTTATCTAAAAAGTGAGAGGAGCTGCATGTGAAAAAAAGAAATATAACAGCGGGAAGCATCTGCCTGTCATGCATGCTTCTTCTGACGGGATGCGGTATGGTGTCAGGTCTTGAGGACATCCGCGGGTATGTGGAAGAACAGCTAGACGGAATCGGAGCCAGGCAGCAGGAGGTTTGCAGCGAACAGGTGGAAGTGGCACATCTTTCCAATGGAAAATATGTCTATCAGACGCTCCCGAAGGAAACACAGTATGTCTATGATGAGGTTTACGATGCAATTCTCCACCATAAAGAGTCCGTGAATGTCAGTACGTTAGAACTGGATGTGCTGGATCAGGCTTACCAGTCTGTGATGGCAGATTACGGGGAGCTGTTCTGGGTGTCCGGTTATACACATACGCAGTACACGTTGGAGGACGCGGTGGTTGGCGTGGAATTTGCCCCGATGTACACGAAGACGGAAGAGGAAACAAAAGCCCTGTGGACGGATGTGAATGCGAAGGTGGAGGAGATTCTGTCCGGAATCGAGATGACAGCGTCCGATTACGAGAAGGCGCGTTATGTCTATGATTATCTGGCTTCGAACATTGCCTATGAGGCAGATGCGGAGGAAAACCAGAATATTTTAAGCGTGTTTTTAAATGGTGCGACTGTGTGTCAGGGTTATGCCTGTGCGACACAGTATCTTCTGGGAAAGCTTGGAATTGAGAGCGCAATCGTCTCCGGCACAGCGGATGGCGGCCAGCACGCGTGGAATCTGGTGCGTCTGGATGGAGAGTATTATTATATTGACACCACCTGGGGAAATGCATCCTATGGCTGGGAAGGGGACGAGACCGCAGAGAAGGCACACGCAGTCAACTACAGTTATTTTGCCGTGACGACAGAGGAGCTTTTGCGGACGCACACACCGGATGATGTGATCAGGCTTCCGGAGTGTACGGCAACGGCAGACAACTATTTTGTCCGGGAAAACCTGTATTTTGATACGTGGGATGAGGATGCAGTTGGAACTGTTTTTTCCGATGCCTATGAACAGGGAAAAGAGGACGTTTCCATTAAGTTTGGTTCAGAGGAGCTTTACAGCCAGGCGTTTGAATGGTTTATCACAGAGCAGCACATTTTAGATTACTGTAAGGAGCTCACCTCGATCTATTACCTGGAAGATACAGAGAAAGCGGTTCTCACCGTACGGTTTGCGTAAGGATCAGAGATAAATCTATTTTTCCTCTATACAAATCTGGTTTTATATGTTATTATCACGTAGTAATTAAAACTACATAAAATAGAGAAAAATAACATACGATATCACAATCAGGAATCGGATAAAAGAGTTTCCAAAATATAATTGGAAGCAGCTTCCACAGAAATTCAGTGAACGTTTTCTGTGGAAACAGAGAGGAAGGAATGAGCATGTATAAGATTATTATCGACAGCTGTGGGGAATTATCAGAGGAATTAAAGCAGGATGGACATTTTCAGACGGTATCGTTGGAACTGGAAGTGGACGGATACCGCATCCGGGACGATGAGACGTTCAACCAGCTGGATTTCTTAAGAAGAGTGAAGGAGAGTGCGGCTGGACCGAAGTCTTCCTGTCCATCCCCGGAACAGTATATGAGCGCTTACGAGGGGGAGGCAGAGCATGTATATGCAGTGACACTTTCCGCAGAATTAAGCGGTTCCTATAACAGTGCGGTGCTTGGAAAGAACCTTTATAAGGAAGAACATCACGATGCGAAGAAGATCCATGTGTTCAATTCGAAGTCCGCATCCATCGGGGAGACGATCATCGGGATGAAGATCCAGGAGTTTGAGGAGGCAGGATGTCCGTTCGAAGAGGTAGTGGCACAGGTGGAGGCGTATATCGCATCCATGAATACCTATTTCGTCTTAGAGACGTTAGAGACACTGCGCAAGAACGGAAGACTGTCCCATCTGAAAGCATTTATTGCACATACATTAAATATTAAGCCGGTTATGGGCTCGACAAAGGAGGGCAATATCTGCCAGTTAGATCAGGCGCGCGGCATGAACAAGGCGTTAGACAAGATGATTAAGGTGATGCTCGAGAAGACAGAGGACTGCGAGAACCGCATTCTTGCAATCTCACATTGTAACTGTCCGGAGCGTGCACAGGCAGTCAGGGAGAAAGTTGAGAAGCTTGCAAAGTTCCGGCAGATCATCGTTCTTGATACAGCCGGGGTCAGCAGCATGTATGCGAATGATGGCGGCGTGATCATGGCAGTATAAGAATATGTTTGAGAAAGAATATGAAGAAGTGGTGACAGCCATTGAGAATAAGAGAAGATTTGGGAATCTGAAGGGAGTCGAGATCACAGCGAAGATGTTAGAGCTGCTCGGACATCCAGAGCAGAGCTTCCCGGTCATCCACATAGCAGGGACGAACGGAAAAGGATCCGTCTCTGCTTTTTTGCGTACTATTTTACAGAAAAGCGGTTATAAAACAGGGATGTTCACCTCCCCGCATCTGGTGGATTTTAGAGAGCGGATTCAGGTGGACGGAAAAATGATCCCAAAGGAGGATACGCTCCGTCTCGGAAAGAAGCTGCTTGAAACAGAGTTTGGGGTGTATCCGACAATGTTTGACTATTGTCTGATTCTTTCGCTTCTTTATTTCAAAGAGCAGCACTGCGATGTTGTAGTGTTAGAGACCGGACTTGGAGGAAGATACGATTCCACGAATGCCTGCGGTGTCCCGGATGTGACGGTTATCACCAAGATCGGTTTCGACCATATGGCAATCTTAGGGGATACGCTTGCTAAGATCGCATATGAAAAAGCAGGGATCATCAAAAAAGGAACGACGCTTGTCTTAGAAAGCGGCGGACCGGAAGTGATGGAAGTATTACTTGCGGAGGCAAAAAAACAGGAGATTTTGCATCCACAGGTTGTAGACTGGGATCAGATCAGGATCCTGCCGTCAGAGGATGGTCTGCAGCATTTTTCTTACAGGGAAAATGGATGGGAGAACCTCACAATGAAGATGCTCGGCGTTCACCAGTACGAGAATGCGGTGGCGGCTATGCTGGCGGCAAGCGCATTTTTAGAGAAAAAGGGAGAAATGCCGGAAAAAATCAATCAGGCAATCCGGGAAGGTATCCATGACACGGTCTGGAAAGGGCGCATGGAGCTTGTGTCAAAGCATCCGTTTTTCCTGATGGACGGGGCACATAACAGCAACGGTGTGGAAGCGTTGGCAAAGAGTCTCGCGGCACTTTATCCGGGAGAAAAGTTCCACTTTATCATGGGAGTCATGGCAGATAAGGATTACGAGGAGATGATAGAGGAGCTGCTTCCGCTAGCACTCGATTTTAAGACGGTGACGGTGGAGAGCGAGAGGGCGCTTCAGGGCGAGGAGCTTGCCGCGTGTATCAAAAAGAGGGGAATCCCGGCAAGTCCATGCAACAGCCTTGCGGCGGCACTTCCAGATTTGTCTGTGGAGACAGGAGAGAAGACAGTGGCATTTGGATCCCTTTATTTTATCGGGGAGATTGAAGCGTATCTTGAAAAAAGTTTCAGGAAAAATATTAAATAACATTACAAAATCGTTACAAATATAGCGGATTGTGACAAATTTAATACATTTTGAAAAATCAGTGGAAACCATTCTTTTTTTCATCTATAATAGGGGCGGCTTGGACATATACTATAAGAAGAAATTGTCGTTCATGATGTTGAAATCGTGTATTTCAGGATGAATAGAGACTAAGGGAATGGGAAAATGGTATTTAGCAGTTTTGTATTTTTATTCCGGTTTTTACCGGTTTTTCTGATGATTTATTTTATAGCACCGGAAAAGTTTCGGAATCTGGTGCTTTTTGCAGGGAGTATTGCGTTTTACACATATGGGGAAGCAGCTTACGTGCTGTTGCTGCTCGCCTCGGTGGTCATCAACTATCTGATCGGAGTGGAGATGAACAGCCAGTGGGCGAGGGGCAGCGATATCAGCCGCAGGGTGCTGCTTTTTACTGCACTTTTTTATGATTTTGGCATGCTGTTCTTCTTTAAATACAGCGGCATGACGGAGAAACTCCCGCTTGGGATCAGCTTCTATACGTTCCAGATTGCAGCGTATGTGATTGATGTGTATTGGAAAAAAGTGCCGGAGGAACGGTCTTTTATCAATCTCGGAACTTATCTGACGATGTTTCCACAGTTGATCGCGGGTCCGATCGTCAATTATGCGGAGGTAAATAAGAGCCTTCGGAAGCGAACGGTCACATTTGCGGAGTTTGAACAGGGAATCCGTATTTTAATTATTGGTCTCGGTGCGAAGGTCATTATTGCAGATCGGATCGGGATGCTCTGGAACAGTGTGCAGACGATCGGATTTAACAGTATTTCCACGAAGCTGGCGTGGCTTGGCGCGATTGCTTACTCTATGGAACTTTACTTTGACTTCTCCGGTTATTCCATGATGGCGATCGGACTTGGAAAGATGCTCGGATTCCAGATACCGGTGAACTTCCGCTTTCCGTATATTTCGAAATCGATCACGGAGTTCTGGAGAAGATGGCATATCACGCTGGGCCGATGGTTCCGCGATTATGTATACATTCCGCTTGGCGGAAATCGGAGGGGAAAAGGGCGCACACTTTTCAATCTTTTTGTCGTATGGTCGTTGACCGCGCTGTGGCACGGGGCAGATTACAATTTCCTTATCTGGGGAGGGATGCTTTTAGGGTTGATGTTTATAGAGAAGCTGTTCCTTTATCCTTATCTGGAAAAAAGTAAGGTGCTCTCACATCTTTATCTGCTGCTTGTTGTCCCGGTGACATGGGTGGCGTTTGCAATTTCTGATGTGCACCAGCTTGGCATTTATTTAGCGCGTATGTTCCCAGTTGTACGGATACAGACCGGAGTGATCAACCCGCAGGATTTTGCGAATTATTTGCAGGACTATGCTGGGCTGTTACTGCTTGGAGCCATCTTTTCCACACCGCTTCCGGTGAAAATCTATGGAAGGATCAAGAATAGTGTGGCAGGAACGATTGCGGTGGCAGTGATCTTTTTCTTATGTATGTACTACCTGGCGATATCGGAGAATAATCCGTTTCTGTATTTTAATTTTTGATATGTTTTGCAAAATTCGTGAGCAATGATTGATTTACTTCAATTCATAAAGTGGCAAGGAGAAGAATGAGATGAAAAGGATCAGATACGGAAAAATAACAATTCTGATTTTAGGATGCTGGCTTCTTTTTTCCATTGTTGGATACATGGGAAAGGACAGCATATACAGCCGGTATACGATCGATGCAAAGAAGACACCATATTTTGTCCTCGTGCTGCAGGGGATTCACGATGGGGTCTATCCGTGGAGCAGCGAGAAGCAGTCTCACTGGGAAAGATGGGAGCAGTTAGCGGAGAAAGAACAGAACGAAAACCCGGGAGAGAGTGTAGCGGCGACAGAGGAAACTGTGCAGCAGGATGAGACAGAGACTGTGGCAGCGACGGAAACGCTGGTTCCGGAGGAAGTGGAGCCGCCGATCCGGGAGTTCCATGAGGTGGACGACAGCTATTTCTCCGATGCGGTTTTTATCGGGGATTCGAGAACGGTCGGGCTGCATGATTACGGCGGACTTGACGACAGCACTTTTTATGCGACGGTCGGCATGAATATTTATGATCTCTGGACAGAGAAGTTCTGTGAGGTGGACGGTCAGAAAGAGACATTAGAAGACGCTCTTCGGGCGAGAACTTACGGAAAAATTTATTTCCAGATCGGTATCAACGAGATGGGAAGAGGCACAGTGGATGGCTTCATGAAAGCCTATGAGGAATCGGTGGCGAAGTTTAAGGAGCTCCAGCCGGATGCGGTGATCTTCGTGCAGGCGATTATGAAAGTCACGAAAGACAAGAGCGATAAAGATCCGATTTTTAACAACCCGGGAATCGAGGAGCGGAATGCACGGATTGCAGAGCTTGCGGACAACCGGACGGTATTTTATCTGGATGTCAACGAGGTCGTATGCGATGAAAACGGAGCCTTGCGGAAGGATATCACATTTGACAATATCCATCTGCTCGGATCAAAGTATGATATCTGGGTGGATTACCTTAAGCAAAAGGGTATTTGAGTGTGAAGCTGTTTTTGCGGAATTCCAAAACGCCTTCGTCTCTCAACTTACACAGTTCGTTGGACATGGCAGAGCGGTCAACCGACAGGTAGTCGGCGAGCTGCTGTCTGTTGAATGGAATGGTGAAGGTGGAGGCGTTGGCTTTTTTTGATTCTGTGGACAGGTAGGAGAGCAGCTTCTCTCTTGTCGTCCGCTTGGACATGTGCTCTAATTTACGGTTCAGTTCGAAGTTCTTCCGGGCAACGAGTGTCAGCAGGTTCTGGATGAGCCGGTTGTGGAATTCGCATGCGGATGAGCACACAGTGAGTATTTTATTGACTTCCAGAAAGAGAATCCGGCTGTCCGCTGCCGAGAAGATGTTCATCTCTAACGGGGCAGAGGCATTGATGGCATAAGCCTCCCCGAAGATATCGCCCGCCTGGCACTCCGACATGAGATTGGCATTGCCCCAGAAATCTTCCTTTAAGATATGGACGCATCCGTCTAAGACGATGCCGATCGAGGTCAGCTGCGTTCCGTACGAGAAGATGATCTCATCTTTCCCGAAGGTGACTTCCCTTGCGGACAGGCAGGAGAGCATGTCTTTGATTTCTTCGGTTGTGATGCCCGAGAAGACCGAGGTCTGCAGGAGCTGGTAGTCTGAATCTTTCATGGGTTGAAATCCTTTCTTTTAATAAATACAGGGTGTGTGGGAGCCTACGCTGCCGATTATAGGTTCTGTGAGCCGGGGATGGGTGGGGCTTCCTACAGATTTCCATTGGGCTGAGAACTTCGAGAAGCCCCACCCATCCCCGGCATCCGTTACGTTTTAGACGGCAGCTTAGTTGTTCTTTCGACCCGGCAATGTTTACGAATTCTGTGCCAACAGAAGCTGTGTACCGATTCCCTGAGAGCGGAAATTTCCATCCACAAAAATTCCCGCAATATATTCGTTTATCATTCCAATAAATCCCTGTATTGTTCCATCTGAATCATAAACAAAAATACTTGCTTCCAATAACACTTCTTCCACCTTTTTTATTCTTATCCTCATTGTCCGATTCCGGATGTGTAACATTATATCTGATTTCGGACATAAGTAAATTATTTTTTTAAAAAAGAAAGAATTCTACAAATCCGGGTTTGGCTGGGAGCCTACGCTGCCGGGCGATAGGTGGGGCTTCCTCCAGATTTCCATTGGGCTAAGAACTCCGATGAGCCTCAAAGCAGCCAATTCTCTCAGCAACGGCTTCGAGAATTGCTTGAGTCTCATCTCCGTAGCCCAGAGGAAAATCTTCCGGAAGCCCCACCCATCCCCGGCATTCGTTACGTTTTGAACGGCAGCTTGGATACTGGCGAACTCGGCATATGGGAAACTGGTAGCAATTCACATTTTATCCGGTGAACAAATCCGGTTGCGATTTTGCAGATATCAAATGTATACGGAGCATATTTTGAAACCGAACAGTAGACACAATCAAAAGAATGTCCTGATTGACAGATACGATATCTTTTAGCATTCAGGA
>CAKRFH010000056.1:0-19515 GCA_934320555.1 uncultured Roseburia sp. | reverse complement strand
TAGATAGGGCAGAGGTGGAAGCACAGCAATGTGTGGAGCTGACTGTTACTAATCGGTCGAAGGCTTGACCAAAAGAATGTTTACAAAAATCGGAAATCTGTGTGAAGTTTTGAATGTACATGAAAAGTACTTGCAAAATGAGTGAAAAAGAGTTATGTTATTGATAGTTCTGAAAGGAGCTTATTAATAAATAGGGGATTGGTCAAATGGTATGATAGGAGTCTCCAAAACTTTTGGTGGGAGTTCGATTCTCTCATCCCCTGTTAGGAAGAACTGGAAAATATTCCAGTTCTTTTTTTGGTTGGAAAGATTTATTTGACAGGAATTTATAAAAAAGCTAAGAAGGAAAGACAAATTTTATAAATTGAACTAATAAATAAAAAGTGAAAATTTGTGCAGGATGACCAAAAAAATAAAGGGAAGAAAGCAAAAAGAAATGATGTTATACAGAGAAATCCCAGAACATCATGTTACATGCAGAAAATTAAGATAGATTTTTCTTCAAAAACGAATAAATACTTAAAAAATGACCAGAAAATGACGGAATCTGACGGAAAATGAAAAATTGACAAACCTGCGAAAGAATGTCATAATCTCCACTTGTAATAAAAAGTAGAATATCTTTTGATCAGAAAGGATGTTAGAAATGTTTGAAAAAAAAATCAGATTGACTGACACTGAAGAAGTGAAAGATTTTGTAAGAGCTGCCGGAAAATGTGATTTTGACATCGATGTGTTTTACAATAGAGCGGTAATAGATGCAAAGTCTTTGCTTGGAATGCTGTATCTTGGTATCTGTAAAGATCTTACCATTAAATATGGAGAACAGAACGAGATGTTCGAGAATGTTGTCAGGAAATATGCAGTAGCTTAAAGCATGACAAAAGGAAAACTGAATAAGAAAAAGAAAGAGAGACTGCAGGGACAAATTGTCAATGCAGTCTTTTTTTGTAAGTATAATTAAGCTATAATAGAGAACATGGGTACGGATAAGAAAAAAGAAGAGAAAACAGAAAAAAGAAGCCAGATCAGAATCTCGGTACGGAATCTTGTGGAATTTATCTTAAGGGAGGGAGATATTGATAATCGGCACGGTCAGTCGGTATCTCCAGAGGCGATGCTAGCGGGAAGCCGGATGCACAGGAAGATCCAGAAGAGGAAAGGTTCGGATTACCATGCGGAGGTGCCGCTAAAGCTCGTGCTTAAGGAGGAATATTATGACCTGATTTTAGAAGGGCGTGCAGACGGCATCCAGATCCTGACAGAAGGGGAGAAGCCAGATTATTCGGTGAGTTTCCAGAACATTGTATTGGAGGATTCAGCAAAGGTTATTATTGACGAGATCAAGGGTATTTATATGAAATTAGACCATCTTCTCGCGCCAGTAGGCGTCCATCTCGCTCAGGCAAAGTGCTATGCCTATATTTATGCCTTACAGCATGATCTGAAGCGTATTGGGGTACAGATGACGTATGTGAACCTGGATACGGAGGAGATGAAATATTTTTCAGAAGAATATACATTTGAAGCTTTGGAAGGATGGTTTGACAATCTGATTGCGTCTTACCGGAAGTGGTCAGATTTTCAGTATGCGTGGAAAAAACTGCGACAGGAATCCATTCAGAAGCTGCAATTTCCTTTTGCATATCGCAAAGGGCAGAAGGAGCTGGCGGCGGGCGTATACCGCACGATCCAGAGAAAGAAGAATCTGTTCATTCAGGCACCGACGGGCGTTGGAAAGACGATCACAACAGTCTTTCCGGCGGTAAAAGCTGTGGGAGAGGGATTAGGCGACCGGATTTTTTACCTGACAGCGAAGACGGTGACGGGAACAGTGGCATGGGAGACATTTGACCAGCTGCGCAGGCAGGGATATCAGGCAAAACTGATCCAGATTACAGCGAAGGAAAAGATGTGCCTGTGTGCGGAGATGGAGTGTAATCCGGTGCACTGCCCATATGCGAAGGGACATTATGACAGGGTGAATGATGCAGTTTTTGGTCTGCTCCAGAAAGAGGATTTTTTTACAAGGGAGGTTCTCTTAGAACAGGCAAGGGAATATCAGGTGTGCCCGTTTGAAATGAGCCTGGATGTGGCTTCGTGGGTGGATGACATTATCTGTGATTACAACTATGTATTTGACCCAAATGTGTATCTGAAACGCTTTTTCGCAGAGGGAATCAGAGGAGATTATATTTTTCTGATCGATGAGGCACATAATCTGGTGGAGCGCAGCAGGGAGATGTATAGTGCCACGCTGCGCAAGGAGGATTTTTTGTCGGTCAGAAAAATCATGAAGAGATATCAGCCAAAGCTGGATAAAGATTTTAATAAATGCAACCGGATTCTGTTAGATTACAAGAGGAAATGCGAAAATTATAAAGTTTATCAGGATATCGGAAGTTTTATTTTTACACTGATGAACTTAGCGTCTGGGCTCGATGAATTTTTACAGCGGAGCACAGAATTTCCGGAGAGGAAAGAGGTCAGCGAGTTTTATTTTGCCGTGCGCAATTTCCTGAATATGTATGAACGGGTGGACGAGCACTATGTGATTTACGGGGAGCATACGGCAGAGGGAGGATTTTTGCTGAAGCTGTACTGTGTGGATCCGTCGTTGAATTTGCAGGAGTGCATTGACAAGGGAAATGCGGCAATCTTTTTTTCCGCTACTTTTTTGCCGATCCGTTATTATAAAAGTCTGCTGTCGACAAAACAGGATAATTATGCAGTTTATGCGGAGACAGCGTTTACAGAGGAGCAGAGTCTGCTCCTTCTTGGGCGGGATGTAAGCAGCCGTTATACGAGGAGAAATCAGGACGAGTATAGAAGGATTGCGGAATATATCCGTAAGACCGGACAGGCACAGAAGGGAAATTATATGGTTTTTTTTCCTTCCTACAAGATGATGCAGGAAGTGTATGAGGTGTTCGAGGGTCTCAACTGCGGAGAGATGGAGACGTGCATGCAGGTGTCAGGGATGAAGGAGGAAGAACGGGAAGCGTTCTTAGGGCAGTTCGCAGCGGAGCATGAGCGGTCATTCCTGGCTTTTTGCGTGATGGGCGGAATCTTCGGGGAAGGAATCGACCTTAAAAATGAACAGCTGATCGGGGCAGTGGTTGTGGGAACCGGGCTTCCACAGATCAGCAATGAGCGTGAGATCCTGATGCATTATTATGATGAGAGATCCGGGGAAGGATTTGATTATGCATACCGCTATCCGGGGATGAATAAGGTATTGCAGGCTGCCGGACGTGTGATCCGGACGGTGGACGATAGAGGGGTGATCCTGCTTTTGGATGACCGGTTCACAAGACGGGAGTATGAGAGCCTGTTCCCGAAGGAATGGGAGAGAAGATCTTCCTGCACAGTGGAGTCTGTGAGCGGATATCTTGATGCATTCTGGGAGCAGCGGAATTCTTAAAAAACTATAAACTACAAAATACATCTTTACAATTCAGAAAAAAGAAGTATAATGAATACATCTTTATCAAATTTGTGCGACAGTCGAGAACTGTCGCATCATCAACGATTCAGTTGGGCAGAAACGGACTTCTGCATACCCATCGATTTGTAAATTTCATAGGAATAGGTGTTTCAGACAACGGAAGCAAAGCATATAGAAATCCAGTTATCACGAAATTGCTTGGAAAGGAAAAATGTGAGAGTTGTATTTTGGAGCCCACAGAGATATTGTGGCACAACTTCCCATATGCTGCTGACCGCTGCGATGATCGCAGAACGGATGGAATGCCGCACAGTGCTCATTCCATCACTGGCGAAGGATGAGAATTTTAAAGATTATTTTTCCAGAGGAAAGCAGAGTGTAGTAAGGGAGAAATGTGCTTACGGGGAGGAAAACGATGATCTGCTGCGGGCGGCAAGAGAAGGGAGCCTGACACCGAAGCATATAGGAAGAGCAGTGAAAACCCTGAAAAAGGGAAGACTATTTTGCTGTGACGGATTTTTGCCGCAGAGAAGGACTTATGACAGGTCGGAGGTAGAAGATCTGTTGAGCTGTATGATTGCAGCAATCGACCATATGGCAGATTATGTATTTATTGACTGTGGATGCACAGATGATGCGTGGACAAGGGAACAGCTCAGACAGGCAGACCTTGTTATTACCAATCTGGCGCAGACGCAGGACAGTTTGTATCATCTCTTTTGCAGGCATGTGGAAGTTTTTGCAGAGCAGCTTTATTTCATCAGCAGTTATCAGAGAGATTCTATTTATAACAAAGAGAATATCAGCAGGATCTGCAGCATGGAGAAATGGAGACTAGGTGTGTTTCCATATAATCCGGAATTTGAGCTGGCGTGTATAAACGGGAGACTCGACCGTTATGTCGAGAAGAAAGAGCGGTATAACGGAACAGAAATGAGGCAGTATTTTTTTGAGGAAGCAGACCGCAGTGCGCGGCTTGTGATGGAGCGTCTAAAGTTAAAGCGTGCAAAAAAAGAAGCAGCGAAAAATCAGAAAAAATCAGAAAAAAGAAAAGGAGAAAATAAATATGAAGCATATTATGGAGCACTACGGAACAGCCATTTTAACAGGAGTTGTATTAGTAGCACTGGGAGTGACCTTAGTGGCATTTGCGAAGAGCAGCTTTATCACGACACAGTTTGAAGGGGCACTGACGGGATTCTTTTCCAATATGGGTGCAATTAGCTAATAATAGCAGAATGACAGGTTATGGTGCCGTTATGGCACCATAATCTTATAAAAGGAGCAGAGCATGAAGGAATTAGCTAATTTTGAACCAACGGAGGAGCAGTTTGGCATTTTCTGGAAATATATTCAGGATGAAAATGTGACAGATGTGGATTATAACGGGCGGGAGATCTGGATCACAGATCTTGTAAGAGGACATTATAAAGCAGAGGAGAAGCCGGATGAGAAGTTTCTGGTGCAATTTACCCATATGGTTGCAAACTGTGTGAACAGACAGTTCAACCGGGCAAATAAGATACTGGAAGCAGATACCAGGGAACTTCGTATCAGTATTTTACACAAGTCTGTTTCCATAGGAGGAACCAGTATCTGTATCCGCAAATCTCCTCCGGTGGTGCGGAATACGATCGGGGATCTGTTAGAGAAAGGATTTTGTCCGAAAGAGATACTGGCACTTCTGATGAACTGTATCAGGGTGGGTCTGAATATCGTAGCAGGTGGGGAACCGGGACATGGTAAGACCGAATTTGTGAAGTTTCTGATGCAGTTTATTCCGGAGAATGAGCGTGTGATCACGATCGAGGATACGTTAGAGCTTCATTACGGGGAGATCAATCGTGGAAGTGATTATGTGGAACTTCGGATTGAACCGGGATTCGACTATACGGACGCGATCAAAGCGTGCCTGCGGCAGAATCCAAGATGGCTGGTCTTATCTGAGGCGAGATCCACAGAGGTGACTTACCTGATGGAGGCGTGGAGTACTGGGGTGAAGGGTCTTACGACGATCCATTTGGATGATCTGCGCAAGCTTCCGGACCGGATCCAGAATATGATGAACAATGTCAATGATGCAGACCGAATGGAGAACCGGATCTACCGGTATGTGAATGTCGGTATTCTGATCCGGAGAGTGGAACAACCGGATGGCACGATGTTTCGGTATATCGACCAATTGTGCTTTTACAGCAGGGAAAAGGAGCAGAATGAGATCTGTTTCCTCGTGAAGGACGGGCAGATGACAGGGCAGACGATCCCGGAGGAGATGAGAAAACGATTTGTGAGAAGTGGAATCAAAGATCCGTTTGCCAGTGAACGATTAGAAGCATATATGGAAAGGGGAGAAGGATGTTGAACAGAAAGCGAAGGAGCGAAGATTCCGGGAGGAGAGGGAGCGTGAAATGGCGGAGCGGAAGAAAGCAGGGGAAGAGCAGATTAACATTGTGGAAGCTGTTAAATCCGAGAAATCTGCAGAAAGAAGTACATGTGTACGGATATCATTTCTCTTGGAAAACGCATACTCTGGTGCTCTTTCTGTCCATCATCGGAATGTTGTCAATTGGGGTACTGTTTCAGATAAAGGTGACGGGTATGGCAGTGTTAGGAGCGGCAGTGGTGATTCTGCTTCCGGTACTGATTTTAGATATGTATAAGAGGATGTATGAGCACAGACGCTTTGCGGATGTGGCAGTGTATCTTGAGCAAATGATTTATTCTTTCCAGAAAAATGGCAAGATTCTGGCATCTTTAAGGGAGGCATCAGACTGTTTCGGTCAGGGAACGATGAAGTGTGCCATAGGAGAGGCGATCGCTTATATTCAGCAGGGACAGACAAGGACAGAGCGGGGACTGTATGCGGAGGCGTTAGAGAAGATCGAACGGGCATATCCCTGCCAGAAGATGGGAATGGTGCATGAAGTACTTCTAAGCGCGGAGGATTATGGCGGGGAGGTGGAGCACTCTCTGTTTCTTGTCATGGAAGACCTTGAAGTCTGGAAGCGAAGAATTTATCAGTTGCAGAAGGAGAAGAAGCAGACACATACGGATAATATTCTATCGATTCTGATGGCAACCTTTTTATGTGCAGTCGCTTTGTATGTAATCGACTATATGAAGGTTCTGTTTGAGACAGACAGTGTGATGAATGTGTTGAAAAATGGAATCGTACAGATTACATCGGTCGCATTTATCCTTGGAAATATGTATGTCTTTACGAAGAGCAGCCGGGCACTGACAAGGGACTGGCTGGAGGAAGACCATACACAGGAAGATCTTTTAGAGAGGGAGTACCGGGATATTGCAGGGTATGATGAGCGAAAAGAGAGAAGGCTCAGTCTGATGTTAGCGGTACCCTGTCTGGTTCTGGCAGTACCGGTCTTTTTTTTATTCCGGAAATGGGCGGGAGTGCTGTTACTTGCTGCAGGCAGTTTTTTTCTGGTGCAGCATAAAATAGGAATTGCAATTGCGAGGAAGGATGTGCTGAATGCGATGTACTTTGCATTCCCGCAATGGTTGATGGATCTGGCGCTGTTACTTCAAAATAATAATGTTCAGGTGTCCGTTGAAAAATCAATGCGGAATGCTCCATCGGTGCTTAGGGCAGAGATTGGGGCGCTTCTGGAAAGAATCAGGAAGGAGCCGGACAGGCTTGGTTCCTATACGGAATTTTGCAAGGAATTTGATATACCAGAGGCGCAGAGCTGTATGAAGATGCTTTATGCAATCTCGGAATCGGGAGTCGGGAATGCAGAGGAACAGCTGCACAATTTACAGAAGCATATCTATGAGATGCAGGAGAAGGCAGACCGGATCACGGATGAACAGAAGAATTTCCGGATGCAGCTCATCTTTAATTATCCGGCCGGGATGGCAGCAGTGAAAATGTTAGTTGACATGACGGTTGGAATGGTTGTCATGTTTCAGATCTTCCGTGGCATTGGCGGATGAAAAAAGGAAGCTGCCTTAGTCAGCTTCCTTTTTCTCATCCTTTGGTGGTTTCTTGATATATACTTTTTCAATCCGGTTCTTATCCATCTGCTCTACCCGGAGCAGGACATCATCGTCGGTGATGATAATCTCATTCTTCTCAGGGAGATGGTCTAGCAGACCAATCATGTATCCGCCGATCGTGTCGTAATCCTCAGAGTGGAAGTTCAGGTCAAGTTCTTGACACAGGTCTTCTAAGTTTGTAGAGCCGGAAACAATATATTCCCGGTCATTTAACGGAACAATCTGGTCTTCTTCATCCGTGTCGTACTCATCACGGATCTCACCGACGATCTCCTCTAAGAGATCCTCTAACGTGATAAGACCGGCGGTAGCTCCGTATTCATCTAAGACAATGGCAAGAGAGATGGAGGATTTGCGCATCTCCATAAAAAGCTCTGCCGTATTCTTGTGCTCATAAGTGAAATAAGGCTCACGCATGATGTCCGAGATGGAGAAATGTGATTTGTCCTCATACAGAAGGAGATCTTTCATATTGATGATGCCAACTACATTATCCGTGGAGTCTTTATAAACCGGAAGTCGTGTAAACTTGTCTTCCTTGAAGATCTCGATCAGCTCATCGTAAGTACAGTCAATGCTCGCAAAAGTCATATCAATGCGGGGTACCATGACTTCCTTCGCCTGTGCATCTCCGAAATCAAACACGTTGTTGATCATCTCATGCTCTTCGGATTCGATAACACCTGTCTCTTTGCCGACGTCTACAATTGTGCGGAGTTCTTCTTCTGTCATGGCATTGCGGTTGGCATTCGGGTCAATCCGCAGCAGGAAGAGGAAAGCAAGCGAGAGCTTATTCAAAAGAAAAATAACGGGAGTCAAAAGCTTCATCATCCAGTCAATAATATTGCAGTAGGATAACGCAATCTTGTCTGCATTGATCGTGGCGATCGTCTTCGGGGAAATCTCTCCGAAAATTAAAATCAGCAGTGTCAGGATACCGGTTGCGATACCAGCTCCGACACTTCCCCAGAGGTTAATGGCAAGCGATGTCGCAAGGGACGATGCCGACAGATTTACAATATTATTACCGATCAAAATAGCGCTGAGCATCTTGCCGGAATTGTCCGTGATGCGAAGCACACATGCCGCTCTTTTATCTCCGTCATCTGCAAGTGCGCGCATGCGGATACGGTTTGCCGTCGTAAGGGCAGTCTCTGCAGAGGAGAAGAAGGCGGATAAACAAAGCAGGATCACTAACACAGCGATCTGTAATATGGAACTAGTGTCCAAATAAAATTCACCTCATCTGAATATAAAATTTCCCGGCACCTGAATCAGATGCCGGAATAAATATACAACAATATTATATAAGAAATAACGGTTATTCGTCAATACTGTAATTTGGAGCCTCTTTTGTGATATGAATGTCATGTGGGTGGCTCTCACGTAAAGCTGCAGCGGAGATCTTTACGAACTGTCCCTTTTCCTTCAGGTCTTCGATCGTTGGGCATCCGCAGTATCCCATACCGGAACGGATTCCACCGATCATCTGGAATACAGTATCTTCCAGGGTTCCTTTGTAAGCGACACGTCCCTCCACACCTTCTGGAACAAGCTTCTTCGCACCTTCCTGGAAGTAACGGTCTTTGCTACCATTTTCCATGGCAGCGAGAGATCCCATACCACGGTATACTTTGTATTTTCTTCCCTGATATAATTCGAAAGTACCAGGAGCTTCGTCACAGCCTGCGAAAAGACTTCCCATCATACATACGTTTGCTCCGGCAGCGAGTGCCTTGGTCATATCTCCAGAGTACTTGATACCGCCGTCTGCGATGACCGGGATACCGTACTCTTTTGCAGCGGCATAGCAGTCCATGATAGCTGTGATCTGTGGAACACCGATACCAGCAACAACACGGGTGGTACAGATAGAACCAGGTCCGATACCAACTTTGACAGCATCAGCACCGGCTTTGATCAGGTCACGGGTAGCTGCGCCTGTAGCAACATTTCCGGCGATAACCTGCAGATCCGGGTAAGCAGCTTTGATCTTCTTCACAGCCTCTAAGATATTGTGAGAATGACCGTGTGCAGAGTCTACGACAATGACATCAACGTGGGCCTTTACAAGGGCATCTACACGCTCCATCATATTTCCAGTAATTCCGACACCGGCACCGCAGAGCAGACGTCCGAGCTCATCCTTTGCGGAGAGTGGATATTTGATCTGTTTTTCAATATCTTTGATGGTGATAAGTCCCTTTAAGTGGAAGTCTTTGTCTACAATCGGGAGCTTCTCTTTTCTTGCCTTAGCGAGAATCTTCTTGGCTTCCTCTAAGGTGATGCCTTCCGGAGCGGTGATAAGACCCTCGGAGGTCATGCTCTCACTGATCTTTTTGGTGAAGTCTGTCTCAAACTTTAAGTCACGGTTTGTGATGATGCCGACTAACTTGCCGCTCTCACAGATCGGAACACCAGAGATACGGAACTTGCGCATCAGATCCTCAGCGTCCTGTAATGTATGGTCAGGGGAAAGGAAAAATGGGTCTGTGATAACACCGTTCTCAGAACGTTTTACCTTGTCAACTTCTTCTGCCTGCGCTTGAATAGACATATTCTTGTGGATAATACCGATACCACCCTGTCTTGCCATGGCGATTGCCATACGGTGCTCGGTAACCGTATCCATTGCGGCACTCATCATTGGAATATTTAAAACGATTTTCTTGGTAAGATGTGTTGTCAGATCAATCATGTTTGGTGTTACTTCTGAATACTGTGGAACTAATAAAACGTCATCAAAAGTAATGCCTTCACCGATAATTGTACTCATTTTTCGTATCCTCACTTTCTTCATCAAAGGTATTGTTTATAAACATAAGTAATTGTTCTGTATCATATCAAAAAAAAAGCGCTGTGTCAATGATATATAAGTACTGATTTATTAAAAATACATACTAATAAGAAATGCTAATATTAAGCCGCAAAAAAGCTAATAGAAAAAAAGATTCACAAATACAGACAGGTATGATATGATGTGAAAGAGCAACGGCGCTTTCAAAAGGGAGTACGTTGCCTTTTTTATATTCAAAACGAACTGACAGGGGACAGATGGAATGGAATTCAGGCCATGTATTGACATTCACAATGGAAAAGTGAAACAGATTGTTGGCGGAAGCTTAAGGGATGCCGGAAATGAGGCTCAGGAAAACTTTGTGTCAGAGCAGGATGCAGCGTTCTATGCAGACCTATATAAAAAGGAAGGGATCCGCGGCGGTCATATTATTTTATTAAACGCGAAAGACAGTGAATACTACGAAGCGACAAAGCAGCAGGCGATGCTTGCGCTCTCGGCTTATCCGAAAGGACTGCAGGTGGGAGGCGGGATCACGGACCGCAATGCGACACAGTTTTTAGATGCCGGGGCAAGCCATGTGATCGTGACGTCTTATGTATTCTGCGATGGCAGGATCCAGTTTGACCGGCTCGAACAGTTGAGGCGAGAAGTGGGAAAAGAGCATCTGGTGTTAGACCTAAGTTGCCGGAAGAAAGAGGACAGCTATTTTATTGTGACAGACCGCTGGCAGAAGTTTACGGAGGAGAAGGTCGACACAGAGATACTTGACTGCCTGTCCGGTTACTGTGATGAATTTCTCGTTCATGCAGTGGACGTGGAGGGCAAATCCGGCGGCATCGAAGAGGAGCTGGCTGTGTTGCTGGGAAGCTGGGGAAAGATCCCGGTTACCTATGCGGGAGGCGTAGGAAGCTTCGCAGATCTTGACAGACTTGGCGTGCTTGGAAGAAACCGGTTGAATGTGACGATCGGCAGTGCACTGGATCTGTTTGGAGGACCGATGGAATACGAAAAGGTGCTCGCCTATATGAGAGAGCACAGAGAACCGTGCAAAAAGAGAGATTGACAGAGGAAAAGACAGGAGGAATAAAAATATGAGCAGATACACGAAGCAGGATATTATGCGTATGGTGGAGGAGGAGGATGTGGAATTTATCCGGTTGCAGTTCACGGATATGTTCGGCACCTTAAAGAATGTGGCGATCACATCCAGCCAGTTAGAGAAGGCGCTGAACAATGAGTGTATGTTCGACGGATCTTCCATTGAGGGATTTGTCCGGATCGAGGAATCGGATATGTATCTGTATCCGGATCTCGATACGTTCTGCATTTTCCCGTGGAGACCACAGCAGGGCAAGGTAGCGAGGATCATTTGTGATATTTATACGGTCGAACAGAAGCCGTTTGAGGGAGATCCGCGTTATATTTTAAGAAAAGCAGTTGCGGATGCGGCAAAGCTTGGATACCGGTTCGATGTAGGACCGGAGTGTGAATTTTTCCTGTTCAATCAGGATGAAGACGGACAGCCGACGACAGAGAGCAACGAGCGCGCCGGATATTTTGATCTTGGACCGGTCGATTTCGGAGAGAACGCGAGAAGAGATATGGTGCTGACGCTTGAGGACATGGGATTTGAGATAGAGGCTTCCCATCATGAGATGGCTCCGGCACAGCATGAGATTGATTTCCGCTATGATGAGGCACTTAAGACGGCAGATAATATTATGACGTTCAAGCTGGCGGTGAAGACGATCGCCAAACGCCATGGGATGTTCGCAAGCTTTATGCCGAAACCGAAATATGGCATAAACGGATCCGGTATGCATGTGAATATGTCGTTGTCCAAGGATGGAAAAAATATTTTTGCAGACCCGGATGACAAGATGGGCTTAAGCCGTGAGGCCTATTATTTTATCGGCGGAATTATGAAGCATATAAAGGGCATGACGGCAATTACCAATCCGCTTGTCAATTCCTATAAGCGTCTTGTCCCTGGCTATGAGGCACCGATCTATATTGCGTGGTCGGCGACCAACAGAAGTCCGTTGATCCGTATTCCGGCAGCAAGGGGTACGGGAACAAGAGTGGAGCTGCGGTGCCCGGATCCGGCAGCCAACCCATATCTGGTGCTTGCCGTGTGTTTAGAGGCAGGGCTTGACGGAATCCGCAACCAGATCATGCCGCCGGCAGCAGTGACGGAGAATGTCTATGAGATGAGACTTTCCCAGAAGTCGAAGCTCGGCATAGAATCGCTTCCGGCAGATCTTGAGGAAGCGGTCAAAGAGTTTGAAAAAGACTCCTATATGAAAGAAGTACTCGGCGAACATATCACAGAGAAGTACATAGAAGCGAAGCAGGCAGAATGGGCAGATTACCGTGCGCAAGTCAGCGCGTGGGAAATTGAAAAATATTTATACAAAAACTGAGTATGAACATCATTGTCGCTTTTCCAAAACAGGAAACCGCGCAGAATATCAAGAAAGTTTTGATGCAGAATGGATTTCATGTGGATGCGGTCTGTACGACCGGGGCACAGACGATCCAGAATGCAAATGAACTTGAGAGTGGTATTCTTGTATGCGGATACCGGTTCGTTGATATGATGTATACAGAGCTGCACGAATATCTTTCCCCGCAATTTGAAATGTTACTGGTGACGTCACAGGCAAACTGCGGAGAACGTGAGCTGCAAAATATTGTCTGTCTGTCCACACCGCTTAAGGTGCATGAACTGTTGCAGACACTTGAGATGATGGAGTACACCATCGCAAGGAGGAGAAAAAAGCAGCGGGCAAAGCCGAAGGAGCGCACGAAGGAAGAACAGGACCTGATTACAGAGGCAAAGCATCTTCTGATGGAGCGTAACAATCTGTCAGAGGAGGAGGCTCACCGCTATATGCAGAAGCGCAGCATGGACAATGGAACCGGGCTGACAGAGACCGCCCAGATGATTTTAAGCTTATTGCTGAATTAGAGATTGTTTGCCGGAGAGCAGGTGTATTCCCGAAAGGGAGATGCCTGTTCTTTTTTTCTCAAATGAAAAAATGTGTCAATTGGTTCCTTGTAAACAAAAATTTCTTGCAACACGGATACATCAATGCTATACTAGACCACAGTAAAGTGAAGTTTCGACAAGGAGGGAAAGTCCTCTGCTCCTGCAAAGGCAGTCGCATTTTTCCTTCGGAAAACAAGGAGGATCAATATGTTTAAAGTAAACGATAATTATCAGAAGCTTCCGGGAAGCTATCTGTTTAGCACGATTGCAAAGAAAGTGGCAGCATACAGCGAAGCCAACCCGGATAAGAGCATCATCCGTCTTGGAATCGGGGATGTGACACAGCCGATCGCACCGGCGATTATTGATGCCATGCACAAGGCAGTGGAAGAGATGGGACACACAGAGACCTTCCACGGTTATGCACCGGATCTCGGTTATGAATTTTTAAGAAGTGCTATTGCAAAGAACGATTATGCAGCAAGAGGCTGCGATATCTCTGTGGATGAGATTTTTGTATCTGACGGAGCGAAGAGTGATTCCGGAAATATTCAGGAGATTTTCTCTGTAGACAACCGTATTGCAGTATGTGACCCGGTTTATCCGGTTTATGTAGATTCCAATGTCATGGCAGGAAGAACCGGTATCTATGATCCGAAGACAGAGACCTGGAGCAATGTCATTTACATGCCATGCACGATGGAGAATAATTTCGTGCCGGAATTCCCGAAGGAAGTGCCGGATATTATTTATCTGTGTCTGCCTAACAACCCGACCGGTACAACTATCACGAAGGATGCGTTACAGAAATGGGTAGATTATGCGAATGAAAACGGTGCAGTCATTATCTATGATGCAGCGTATGAAGCCTATATTTCCGAGGAAAATGTGGCACACTCCATCTACGAGTGTGAGGGTGCTAAGACCTGTGCGATCGAATTGAAGAGCTTCTCCAAGAACGCAGGATTTACCGGTGTCCGCCTTGGTTATACGGTGGTTCCGAAGGAGTTAAAGAGTGGGGACGTATCGTTAAATGCCATGTGGGCAAGACGCCACGGAACCAAGTTCAACGGTGCACCGTATATCCAGCAGCGCGCTGGGGAAGCTGTTTATTCGGAGGCTGGAAAAGCACAGTTAAAAGAGCAGGTAGCGTATTATATGAAGAATGCCGCAACGATCAAGCAGGGATTAAAAGATGCAGGCTACACGGTATTCGGCGGCGTGAATGCACCGTATATCTGGTTAAAGACACCGGATCAGATGAGCTCCTGGGAGTTTTTTGACTACTTATTAGAGAATGCGAATGTGGTAGGTACTCCGGGATCCGGATTTGGTCCGAGCGGAGAAGGATACTTCAGACTGACTGCATTCGGAAGCTATGAGAATACACTGGCTGCGTTAGAGCGCATTAAGAAGTTATAATGAATTGAGAATATCTCTCGATAACGTCTCTGTGAATTGACAAATACCCTACAGGGGTATATGCTCAAGAAAAAAGAAGAGAGGCGGAGAACGCGATGGTAAAAACAACTTTAAAAATCGATGGCATGATGTGTGGAATGTGCGAATCTCATATGAATGACCTGATCCGCAAGAATTTCAATGTGAAGAAAGTGACCTCCTCCGCGAAGGATGGGGAGACGGTCATTATCAGTGACTGTGAGATTGATATTCCATGGGCGAAGAAGGAGATTAAGGGGATCGGATACGAGCTGGTATCGTCGAAGAGTGAACCTTATGAGAAAAAGGGCTTTTTCCATTTTGGCAAATAAGAAAAAAGATTCCTTCCGGAGCAGACGAAAAAGGATGTTCTGGAAGGAATCTTTTTCTTATGACACGGACCGGGAGAAATACAAGATGGGAAGGCATTGTATTTTCACATTGTAGCCGGAATTAAGATATGTTACAATACCGATGTCTGCAAAACAAACAGGAAAGAGATCAGGAAAGAGAGAATGGGGATTGCAATGATAAAAGCAGAAAAATTATCCTATTCCTTCCCACAGAAGGATTTATATAACAATATATCGTTTACATTAGAGGATGATGTCCACTGTGCCTTTATCGGCACGAACGGAACCGGAAAGAGTACGTTAGTGGATATGATATTACATCTGGACAACTATTTATATGAAGGAAAGCTGACGGTGGAAGTACCGGGCAGGATCGGCTATGTCAGCCAGTTCTATTCCGTGGAGGATGAACCGGAAATGACCGTATTCGATTACCTCAGCGATGAATTTGTAAGGCTTTCTGGCGAGATCAACCGGATCTGCGATGAAATGGCGACGGCGGAGGATTTCGAGGAAGTGATGGAGCATTACCAGAAGGCGATGGACGAGTTCCAGGCGATCGACGGTGACTTCTATGAGAGTAACATCCGCAAACAGTTGAAGCTTGCCAATCTGCAGGATTACGAGAATCATTTGCTGACTAATTTAAGCGGCGGTGAATTCAAACTGGTGCAGGTCATCCGGGAGATGATGGTCAGTCCGAAGTTTGTCATTATGGATGAGCCGGATGTGTTCCTGGACTTTGAGCACCTGAATGCACTGAAAAATCTGATCAATGCACACAAGGGAACACTGCTCGTCATCACACACAACCGCTATTTGCTGAATCACTGTTTCAATAAGATTCTGCATCTGGAAAATGCGGAAATACAGGAATTCGACGGCACTTATATCGAATACAACTTTGCCATGCTTCAGATGAAAATTGAGCAGCAGGAGCTCGCAGCTGCAGACCTTGAGGAGATCGAAAGAAACCGGAAACTTGTGGAGCGCCTGAGAAACGAGGCAACCCGTGTGGACAGTGCGACAAAGGGACGTACCTTAAAGGCGAGGGTATCGTTATTAGAGCGTCTGGAAGCGAGAAAGACCAGATCACCGTTTGTAGATATTAAGCAGCCTGCGATCGAACTGTATACGACGGTTCAGCGGAACGGCAGTAAAGCAGAGCCGGAAACAGTATCAGAGTTTGCAGACCAGCCGGTTTTAAGCGTGGAACATTACAGTGTCGCTTTTGACAGACAGATTTTAGAGGATGTTTCCTTTTCGTTACAGGCGGGGGAAAAAGTGGCCATCGTGGGACCGAATGGAACAGGGAAGACGACTATTTTGCGGGAGATTTACAGACATGCGAATCCGGCAGTCCGGCTGGATCCGGAAGCAAGGGTCGCATATCTCTCACAGATGCACGGGGAAGTATTCCGCGAGAAGAAGACGGTGCTTGCAAACTTCGAAGATGCGGGCTTTGAAAAAGATGCCGATATCATCGAGTATTTAAAGACATATGGATTTGAGGAGGAGCTTGCCTATAATCGTGTGGAGAATCTCTCCGGCGGGGAGAAGAACCTGTTACAGCTGGCAAAGATCTCTCGCATGGATGCGGATCTGCTGCTCTTAGATGAACCAAACAGCCACCTGGATACGTATTCCCAGCTTGCATTAGAGGCGGCAATTGAGAAGTATCAGGGGGCAGTCCTGATGGTTTCCCATGATTTCTATACCGTGGCAAACTGTATGGATTATGTTCTGTATGTGGAAGATAAGAAACTTCGGAAGATGAGCATCCGCAAATTCCGGAAGATGGTCTATGCGGATCATTTTGATAAAGACTACCTTGAACTCGAGCAGAAGAAGAAAGAGACCGAGAACCGGATTGCTTTCCTTCTTCAGGCAGGAAAGTTTGAGGATGCAAGAAAGTACTGCGAAGAGTTAGAAACGATTATTGACAGAATGTAAAAGAAAGCCTGAGCTTTTGACCTGGTCACAGGGGCGGCAAAAGCTCAGGCTTTCTGGCGAAGAAACAGCAGCTTTTTATTTTACAAGTGTCTCTGCATAATCTAATGCATCTACAATATTCGCATGGAAATTCTCTTTTCCGATAAGATCCACAAATCCGTCCTTTGTCATAACCTTCATCGGCTGCTCATTGACGTGGGAGAAGATCAGTGTGATATTTTTCTTCTTTGCGCGGTCTGCAAGCTCATGCAAAGACTTCATGGCGCTTGCATCAATGGCAGGTACGCTTCGCATACGGATGACAACCACCTTCGTGTGGTGGCTGCTGTTAATGTTTAAAATCTGGTCAGCGGCAGCAAAAAACATCGGTCCGCAGATTTCGAAGACGCTGATGGAATGCGGGATGTCGCGAAGCTTCTCAGCTTCCCCTGGAGTGATATCCGAGGAGTCTGTGTACTTCCATGCCTTAATGTCGGCGGTCTCAGCCATACGTTTCATAAATAACAGCGCAGCCAGTACGACACCGATCTCAATAGCAACCACAAGGTCAAAGAAGACCGTCAGGAAAAAGGTGGCAACAAGGACGATAATGTCGCTCTTTGGTGCAGTCTTACAGAGACGGAAAAAGGAAGTCCAGTCTGCCATATTTGCCGCTACAACTAAAAGGACAGCAGCTAATGTAGTCATTGGGATCAGGGCAGCCAGAGGCATTAAAACAAGAAGAATGACAGTCAGCGTAATACAGTGTACGATTCCTGCAATCGGGGTACGGCCACCGTTACGCACGTTAGCAGCAGTTCTTGCGATCGCACCGGTAGCTGGGATTCCACCGAATAATCCGGAGAAAATATTTCCAAGTCCCTGACCGATCAGCTCGGCATTGGACTTATGTGTGTCACCGATCATACCGTCGGAGACAACGGCGGAAAGCAAGGATTCGATTCCGGCTAAAATAGCGATTGTGAAAGCAGGGGAGAGCATTTCCTGAATCAGTTTCATCGAGAGGGATGGAACCTGGAAGCTCGGGAATGCGGAGTTCAACTCGCCGTAAACGCTGCCGATCGTATTGACCGGAAGCTTTGCAAAATAGACAATGGCGGTTGTGATAATAATCGCAACAAGGGAACCCGGGATCTTATCGGTTACCTTCGGCCAGAGAAGCATAATCACAATTGCGACAACACCGATTAAGGTGGCGGTCAGATTGATGGTTTCGATATGTGCTGCATAAGCGATCACTTTGTCTAAAAATTCAGAAGGAACAGATTCCATGGAAAGCCCGAAGAAATCCTTCAGCTGTCCGACAAATAAAGTGACAGCGATACCGCACGTAAAACCGGTGGTAATCGTATAAGGAATATACTTAATCAGGGAGCCGAAGCGGCAGATTCCCATGATGACAAGAATGATTCCGGCGAGGATCGTGGCAACGATCAGGCCGTCTGTGCCGTAATCGGTGACAATACCGTAAATAATAACAACAAAGGCGGCCGTCGGACCACCGATCTGGACACGGCTTCCACCGAAAAAGGAGATAAAAAATCCTGCGATGATCGCAGTGTAAAGTCCCTGTTCCGGACCGACACCGGAGGCGATCGCTAAGGCGATAGAAAGCGGAAGTGCAATTATGGCAACGATAATACCGGAAATCATATCCCGGATCAGCTGTTCTTTCGAGTAGTCCTTCATGACGTCAAAAAGTTTTGGACGCAGTTCATTCATGATAAAAAATCCTTTCTTAATAAATAAAATCAGTGCATAAAAAATATATAAAATTTATAAAAAAAATATAAACACACAAGATGAAATTTTAACATTGAAAAACGACATGCGCAAGGTACTTTTTGTGGGAATCCGCATGTTTTGTGTATTTCCTGGCATACAATTTAATTCCTATTGACACAGTATGAATAGGGGGATATACTGAGAACATGGTAAAATGAAAGGAAAAAAAGAATGAAAGTATCTACAAAAGGAAGATATGCGTTAAGACTGATGTTAGATCTTGCAATCAACAATACGGGTGAACCGATCAGCTTGAAAGATATTGCAAAAAGACAGGAGATCTCAGACAAGTACTTAGAGCAGATCATTTCCGTACTGAATAAAGCCAAATATGTTAAAAGTGTCCGCGGTGCACAGGGTGGCTACATTTTAACAAAGCAGCCGAAGGAATACACTGTCGGGATGATCCTGCGCCTCACCGAGGGAAGCCTCGCCCCGGTCGCCTGCATCGAGGAGGAAGAGACCTGCGACAAAATGCACGACTGTGCCACTGCCCTCGTCTGGCACAAAATGAACGAAGCCATCAATCAGGTCGTTGACAATATGACACTCCAGGATCTCGTAGACTACGAGCAGAAGAATTGTTGTGATGACTATGTGATATAGCATTGAGCAGTGCACAGATAAAGTCTCACAAAATTTGGCTGCTTGCAGACAATATTTTGTGAGGCTTTATCTGTATAGGGCGAAAGCCCGTCAGTGAGAGAAATCTCTGATTTCTCGAACG
>CAKRFH010000055.1:0-20303 GCA_934320555.1 uncultured Roseburia sp. | reverse complement strand
AAAATCTTAACTGCACGGAAATCAGACTTACTGAATGTATCGAAATCTACCATCTCTTCAAAGATTGGCTCAATCTTTACGTTGGAGAAATCAACCTTCTCAGCCACTTTTGTTTCTGCCGGAGCAGCAGCACCCGACTGAGCTGCATTATTTGCTTCGTTCTTAGCAGCGCCCTGTGACTTCATTGTCGGGAACAATAAAACATCTCTGATCGCCGGTGAATTGGTCATCATCATAACCATACGGTCAATACCAAAGCCGATACCACCTGTTGGCGGCATACCGATTGCAAGGGCATTTAAGAAGTCCTCGTCTGTATGGTTTGCCTCTTCATCTCCGGCATCAAAAGCCTTCTCCTGCGCCTCGAAACGTCTTCTCTGGTCTTCCGGATCGTTTAACTCGGAGTAAGCGTTCGCCATCTCCCAGCCGTTCATGAAGAACTCAAAACGTTCTACATAGTTCGGATCTTCCGGCTTCATCTTAGTCAGTGGGGAGATCTCGATCGGATGATCCATAACGAAGGTAGGCTGGATTAAGTGCTCTTCTACATATTCCTCGAAGAATAAGTTTAAGATATCACCTTTCTCGTGTCTCTCTTCGTATTCAATATGATGCTCGTCCGCAAGCTTCTTGGCTGCTGCGGTATCCGGAACCTCGTTGAAATCAATGTTTGCATACTTCTTAACAGCGTCTACCATTGTGATTCTCTCGAACGGTTTTGAAAGATCCATCTGATTTTCACCGTAGGTAAGAATCTCGGAACCTGTTACCTCTTTTGCGATATAGCGGTATAAGTTCTCGGTCAGATCCATCATGCCGTGGTAATCGGTATATGCCTGGTATAACTCCATCAGAGTGAACTCCGGGTTGTGTCTGGTATCAAGACCTTCGTTACGGAATACACGTCCGATCTCGTATACACGCTCCATGCCGCCGACGATCAGTCTCTTTAAATATAACTCTAAGGAAATGCGAAGCTTTAAGTCCTCATTTAACGCATTGAAATGGGTCTCGAACGGTCTTGCTGCGGCACCACCTGCATTGGAAACAAGCATAGGTGTCTCAACTTCCATGAATCCCTGTCCGTCTAAGTAGCGGCGGATGCTGCTGATGACTTTGGAACGCTTTACGAAGGTATCCTTTACTTCCTCGTTCATGATAAGGTCTACATATCTCTGACGATATCTGGTATCGGTATCGGTCAGTCCGTGGAACTTCTCTGGGAGGATCTGTAAACTCTTGGATAACAGCGTTACAGCCTGTGCGTGGATTGAAATCTCACCGGTCTGGGTTTTGAATACTTTTCCTTTGATTCCTAAAATATCGCCGACATCATACTTCTTGAAGTCTTTATAGGAATCCTCTCCGATCTCATCGCGTGCCACGTAGATCTGGATCCGTCCCTTCAGATCCTGCACGTTACAGAAAGATGCCTTTCCCATAACACGCTTGAACATCATACGTCCTGCCACAGATACTTCCTGACCGTCTAAAGTCTCGAAGTTGTCCTTGATCTCGGTGCTGTGATGTGTCACGTCATATTTTGTGATTTCAAATGGGTTCTTTCCATTTGCCTGTAATTCATGTAACTTGTCATAGCGAACCTGAACGAGCTGGTTTACGTCCTGCTGTCCGCCATTTTTCTTCTGGTTGTTCTGTTCAGCCATTTTCATCCTCCATTCTGTGAGTCTCTCGACAAATCTCTGTCTTAGTTCTCTGCTCTGTGAATGGAAAGTACTTTGTAATCAAACTCTCCACCCGGTGTCTCTACTTTTACAATATCTCCAACTTTTTTACCAAGCAGTGCTTTTCCAACCGGAGATTCGTTGGAAATCTTTCCCTTTAAGCTGTTTGCTTCTGTGGAACCAACGATTTTATATTCTAATTCTTCATCGAACTCAACATCTAAGATCTTTACATTACATCCGATGCTGATCTTGTCAAGGTCTACTTCCTCCTCAACAACAACTTCTGCGTTCTTTAAGATTTTTTCAATATCCTCGATACGTGCTTCAATATCTCTCTGTTCATCTTTTGCTGCATCGTACTCTGCATTCTCGGAAAGGTCTCCCTGCTCTCTTGCTTCCTTAATCTTTGCAGCTACTTCTTTTCTTCTTACTACTTTTAAATTCTGTAATTCGTCTTCAAGCTTCTTAAGTCCTTCATAAGTCAGAATATTTTTCTTATCCATCTCGTCTACCCTTCTTTGTAATTTCTTTCCTGATATTGCAGATTTCTCTGCAGCTGAATGTCGTTCATTCTGTATGCACCATGCACACAAAACTTCTGAAAGTCTATGACTTCCATACACTGGTGCCCGAGCGGTATCGCTTACTCTGATGAGTAAAATGCCTCTTCAAATCTGTCTCGTACGGGCTTTTTCTTTTTCATTTGTCTGCTCTTGACAATCACAGTATTATACCCGAAAGGCACTGCGATGTCAAGATTTTCCGCTATTTTCCAAGGTTTCTTGTGGATGGGGATATAGTTTTTTCCCTGTGCAAGGACAGAAAAATAGCAGGCACCTTCCCACTCAAAATCAAGGACCAGTGTTGTCCCGTTTTGTTTTTCCATCCTCATGGCTTTTCCGATTTTCCTTTTCGGAAAAAATACCGGCATCAGCCCGTTCTCACGGAAACAGTTCCCTGCAAACACTTCAAAGTACTCCGGCCTGTCCGTATAAATGGTCAGAAAATTCAACCGGTCCGCAAGCTGAGATAATACTTCCTCCACTCCGGCTGCCTCAAAAAGGCTTTTCTCCCCATCCTCCTCATCGATCACTTCCAGATGCAGCGTCTCCAGTGAAATGTGCTTCTCCCGTAAAATCTGCTCAAAAACCGGAAGGAAATCGTTCAGATATCGATTGGAATAAGGCATGCTCCCTCTCCCGGATATTTTTTAATTATTATATGCCAGTACCTCTTCAAATAATGCCTTTAACTGCTCATAATTTTCCACTTCGCAGATTTTTGCGCGGAGCCTTGAGGAATTCTTGTACCCGGCGGTATACCATGCTGCATGCTTGCGCATTTCCCGGATTCCGGTGTACTCTCCCTTGAACTCGATCTGCATGGCAGCGTGGCGTAAGAGCATGTCCGTCACTTCCTGAAAAGACGGCTTTGCTTCCATCTCCCCTGTCTCGAAATAGTGCAGGATCTGGTGAAAAATCCACGGATTTCCCTCCGCACCTCTCGCGATCATGAACCCATCGCAGCCGGTCTCCTCTCCCATCCGGATGACGTCCTGTGCTGACAGGATATCACCGTTTCCGATGACCGGAATGGAGACCGCTTCTTTCACCTGACGGATGATATTCCAGTCCGCCTTACCGGAGTAATACTGCTCCCTCGTCCTTCCGTGCACCGCAACTGCTGCCGCACCGGATTCCTGGGCAATGTGCGCCATCTCCACTGCATTGACATGGTCGTCGTCAAAACCTTTCCGGATCTTCACTGTCACAGGCTTCTTGATCGCCCCTGCTACTTTTTCAATAATTTTTCCGGCGAGAAGTGGATTTTTCATAAGGGCAGAGCCATCCCCGTTGTTCACAACCTTTGGAACCGGGCAGCCCATGTTGATATCTAAAATATCAAACGGACGCTCCTCGATCTGTTTTGCAATCTCCCCCATAATATCCGGATCCGATCCGAAGAGCTGTAAAGAAACCGGGTTCTCCCGCGGGTCAATGGTCAAAAGCTCCTGTGTGTTTTTGTTTTTATATAAAATCGCCTTGGCACTGACCATCTCCATACAGAGAAGCCCTGCCCCCTGTTCCTTGCACAGCAAGCGAAATGGCAGGTCTGTTACCCCTGCCATTGGTGCCAAAATCAGATTGTTTTCTAATGTTACATTTCCTATTTGCAGCTTTCGGATTGCGTTCATTGTTTTTCCTTATCTTGAAATAATCTGTTTTATTTTTCCTGATTTGCGGTTCTGCTTTTTGTAAATCAGGTTCATGCCTTTTAACGTCAGATTTGGATCGTAGACATCAATGAGTGGTGTCTCACTCGCGATGATTCTTCCAAGTCCACCTGTCGCAATGACTTTGATCTCTCCCATCGCCGCCTCTTCCTTCGTATGGCGGATGATGTATTCCGTCTGACCGATCTGTCCGTATACCAGTCCGACCTGCATACTCGAAATCGTCTCCTTTGCAAGAATGCTGTCCGGCTTTTTAATCTCGATCTCAGGCAGCTTCGCGGTATCCTCCCACAACGCCTTGGCAGAAATGCGGATTCCAGGCGCAGTCACACCTGAAATAAAAGCCCCCTCTGCATCAATCAGGTCATACGTCGTCGCTGTGCCAAAATCGATGACTAACACCGGTCCGCCGTACAATCCGTAAGCAGCAGCCGCATCCACGATACGGTCTGCACCGATCTGTCTCGGGTTTTCCGTCACGATTTTAATTCCCGTGCGGATTCCGGTCTCGATATTGATTGGACGGATATGCAGATATTTTACCACTGCGCCCTCTAATGCATGCATAACGTTCGGCACAACAGACGCAAGGATCGCATCCTCAATCTCATCCGGGCAGATCTTATTCTGCTCTAACAGGTTAATCAATAGCATTCCGTATTCATCTGACGTTCTCGGTATCTTGGTGGTCATACGGAAGCTTGCGACAACATCATCCCCGTTGAACACGCCTACTGTAATATTGGTATTTCCAACATCAATTGTTATTAACATCGCTTTCCCCTTTACACTGTCTTGTCAAACATTACTTTATAATACATCTCAAGTGCTTCGAGCAGATCTGCATGTTTGCGTCTCAGCTCTTTGATTTTTAATCCGCTTCCGATCTCATCGTAGAGCAGATCATCCTCATTGTAAGTTGTACGGAATTCCAGATTGCCCTCCTCATCATAAATCAACTGAAGGATTCCACCGATGTCGGCACAGAACAGCACGCACATTACCTTAAGTTCATTGGTGATCTCATCCGGAAGGTTCTTAAAATTCTCGTTGATATAAAACTTCTGATTGTATGCACTGGCTCCGCACAGTACAATCTCCTCTCTTGTCTCAGACATATCCATATATTCCTCTCACTGATACTTCCCCGGTGGACACGAGCTTCCTGCTCTCCCAGGTGTCGACGATCAGCTCACCTTTCGGTGTAATTCCCATCGCTTTTCCCTCGAATGGCTCCTGCGGGTCTAACACCTTCACTTGCTGGTGCAGATTCACCAGATGCCCGTTATATTCGTTCACCAGACCTGACAGATCCTCTGTCTGTAAAAAGATCTCATAATAATGCTCAAACGCTTCCCAGATCCGCTCTACCAGCTCTGCCCGGTTATAATGCTTTCCAGTCTCTAAAAAAACGGACGTGGCAACCGCCTCAATCTCCTTCGGGAAACGTTCATTCTGTACATTGACTCCGATTCCGACTACAATGTGGTTGACATAATCAAACTGAGCGCTCATCTCAGTCAGAATTCCACAGACTTTCTTCCCGCTCATAATGATGTCGTTCGGCCATTTGATCCCGGCCGGTCTTCCGGTCATATCTGTAATCGCCTTCGACACAGCAAGTGCTGTCACAAGTGTGATCATCGGCGCGTGTCCCGGATCGATCTGCGGCTTTAACACGAGCGTCATAAAGATTCCCTTTCCAGCTGGCGAGTCGAACCCTCTTCCGCGGCGTCCTTTTCCGGATTCCTGGCGCTCCGCTATGACATAGGTGCCGTTCGGTGCCCCTTCTTCCGCGAACTGCTTTGCCCGCGTATTGGTGGAATCCACCACGTCAAAACATTCCATCTGTGTCCCGATCCATTTTGTTTTTCGGATGCTCATTAATTCAATTTTGGTCAGAATGTCCGGAACTGATACAAGACGGTATCCCCTGTTCTGCACCGCCTCGATCTCATAACCGGCTTCCTTCAGCTGGTTAATCGCTTTCCATACAGCGGTTCTTGACACTCCAAACCGTTCGCAAAGCTCCTGTCCGGACACATAACCATCCGTCTCCCGGAGCAGTGTAAGTATTTCTGTCTTCATATCCTACCCTATTCTGATAATGTAGCGAGCATGACTGCCTTGATCGTATGCATTCTGTTCTCGGCCTCATCAAACACAACCGACTGCTCACTCTCGAATACCTCATCTGTCACTTCAAGCTCGCTATATCCAAACTTCTCGTACACTTCTTTTCCAATCTTCGTCTTCAGATCATGGAATGCCGGCAGGCAGTGCATAAAGACTGCGGTATCTTTTGCCTGTTCCATCACGGCTTTGTTCACCTGATATGGCATCAGATTGTTTAAGCGCTCTGCCCATACCGCATCCGGTTCGCCCATAGATACCCACACATCTGTGTAAATAACGTCAGCATCCTTTGCCGCCTCTGCAACATCCTCTGTCAGGGTAATCGTAGCTCCGGTCTCCTCTGCCACGCTGCGGCAGTAGTTTACAAGCTCCTCACCCGGAAAATACTTGCTGCTTGTGCAGGCAACGAAGTCCATGCCAAGCTTCGCACAGGTTACCATCAGGGAATTCCCCATATTGTAACGCGCATCTCCCATGTATACAAACTTGATTCCCTTCAACTTTCCGAAATGCTCGCGGATCGTAAGCATATCTGCCAGCATCTGGGTCGGGTGGAACTCATTCGTAAGTCCATTCCATACCGGAACCCCTGCATGCTTTGCAAGCTCTTCTACGATCTCCTGTCCGTATCCGCGGTACTCGATACCGTCAAACATCCGTCCTAACACACGGGCAGTATCCGGAATACTCTCTTTCTTTCCGATCTGGGATCCGCTTGGATCCAAATATGTAACATGCATGCCAAGATCATGTGCTGCCACCTCGAATGCGCAGCGGGTACGGGTACTGGTCTTTTCAAAAATAAGTGCAATGTTCTTGCCGACTAAGCTATTGTGCATCACACCTTCTTTTTTCTTTTTCTTCAATTCTGCCGCGAGATCGATCAGATATAAGATCTCTTCCGGAGTATAGTCCATAAGTTTTAAGAAATTGCGTCCTTTTAAGTTCATATCACATACTGTCCTTTCTTTTTGTCGTTCTGCTGTCTGTGAACAGAAATGCCGCATTGGATCATTCCCATGCGGCAGCCCTGTAATATACTTAGTTTTCTTTGCCTATTTCTACAACAGATTTGGCGAGACCTGCGATTCCCTGGATCTCAGATGGAATGATGATCTTGGTTGCTTTTCCGTCTGCTGCCTTTGCAAATGCCTCTAAGCTCTTTAACTGGAGCACACCTGCATCCGGTGCTGCCTCTTTGAGCATACGGAGACCGTCTGCATTTGCCTGCTGGATCTTGAGAATTGCCTCTGCCTGTCCTTCTGCTTCACGGATTGTTGCCTCTTTGTGCGCCTCTGCACGTAAGATTGCTGCCTGCTTCTCAGCCTCTGCATCAAGAATGGCAGACTCTTTCTTACCTTCTGCGACAAGGACGGTGGACTTCTTCTCACCTTCCGCACGGAGGATGGCTTCACGGCGTTCACGTTCTGCCTTCATCTGCTTCTCCATGGCATCCTGGATGGCTGCCGGAGGAATAATATTCTTCAACTCAACACGGTTGACCTTGATTCCCCAAGGATCTGTCGCAACGTCAAGGGACGCTCTCATCTTGGTGTTGATCGTCTCTCTGGATGTTAATGTCTCATCGAGTTCGAGATCACCGATAATATTACGGAGTGTAGTTGCGGTCAGGTTCTCGATCGCCATAATCGGGTTCTCGACACCGTATGCATAAAGCTTCGGGTCTGTGATCTGGAAATATACGACCGTATCAATCTGCATGGTAACATTATCCTTCGTGATAACCGGCTGTGGTGGAAAATCCACTACCTGTTCCTTGAGCAGGACTCTCTTGGCAACACGGTCAATAAACGGTGCTTTGAAATGAAGACCTACAGACCAGGTCGTCAGATATCCACCGAGACGTTCTACAACGACCGCATGTGCCTGTGGCACAATTTTGATACATGAAACTGCGATTGCAAGTGCAACCAGAATGAGTATTACAAGTGCAATAATAACTCCCATAATGAATCCCTCCATGACTCTCTTTATTACGCATCCACAAACCTCTTTTTATACAACACTTCCTGTGGTTTTGCTTCTGTTAAGTCTCATATTACTATAATTACTTTCAGAATACAACCAATTTCTTTTGCAAAAAGAAAGACAGATCCGCCTTCCGGCAAAATCTGTCTTGTTTCTTAATAAAATACGTGATTTCCAATTACAACACCTGCGTGTCCGGAACTTGCTCTCTTAAAATACATGGCACCTGCTGTGTTGTCTGCTCCACCGATCGCTTCCTGTGCAGCCTGGATGCAGGTTGCCTTCGGTCCATTTGCCACGATTCTTGCAACAGAACCATTTCCTGCCGGTGGGAACTGACCGCTCTGATAAATAACGTCATAGATACTAGATGGGTAGGAACCGGATCTCACACGGTTCATGACAACCGCACCGACTGCCACCTGTCCCTCATAGATCTCATTTCCCGCCTCACACTGGATGATAGCGGCAAGAAGTGTCACCTCATCTGTAGATGCTGTCACGGCACTGTTCTGTACCGTAGTAACTTCTGTCACCTGGGAAGCCTTCTTCGCAGCTTCCTCCGCAGCGATACGTTCCTGTTCCTCACGCTCCTCCTCAATCGTAACGCCTTCCCCTGTTGCAAGGGAGAGTGTCACATAATCGGAGCTGACATATCTGGTTGTTCCGTTATAGATGACCGGAACCCAGTCTCCGTCTGTCTCTGCTTCTGTATCTACCTGTAAGGTTGTTCCGGTAGAAACAGCTGTTATAACTGCTGCATTCTCATCTGCATCGCTTCTCACGCGAAGTCCGTCTGTCTGGACTTCGGCTTCTGTCCCAACGTTCTCCTTCGCATAGGCAAATGCCTCTGTTCCGGTCACGCAATAGTCATTGCTGACATATCCGTCTACATTTCCGGATGTAATGTGTGTCCATTCCTCGCCTGTTTCCTGAATGTCTGCCACATCTCCTTTGTATAACTTTCCAACGATCTCAGCATCGGCACTCGCATCGGCTCTGACATATAAGAACTCATTCACGTCAGCCATCAGGCGGTTCTCCCATTCTGCCTCCTCGCTGTTCTCTTCCGAAATGGAACTCTCCTCAGCAGAGTTCTGCACTGCGGTCTCATCTGCCTCCGGCTGTACGGTCTCCTCTGTGAGTACTGCTTCTTCTGTATCTTCGCCCTCCTCCGCTGCTGCGACTCTCACGGTATCTGTCCGTGCTACCTGCGCACTGTCAAGCTCCATATACTGGTAAGCCTGTGCTTCGTACTGGCTCATTGCAACTGCAATTCCTGCGATTCCGTTTGTAGCTAAGTCCGTCTCTGCTGTCACCGTTTCCCGGTTCATCTGCTGTTCTGTTGCAACGTCTGCGGCGATTGTCATCACTACCATGGAAATAGCAACTGCTATGGCTCCTGCCGCTCTCCTTTTTAACATCATAGAAACCTCCATCAGTGTTTATTATTGTTTACATAATATTACACTTTTGTTCTGTTTTATTCATATTTGTTACAATTGTTACGGATTTGTTACAATGGCGATTATAGCAAAAGCAGTGCCTCTTGTCAAGTTTTGGTAAATTTCAGGAAAAAACCTCTGACAAAACCTCATCTAACAGCTCCTGTGCCGCTGCTCCTTCCGGTGTCTTTTTCTTCTGCAAATCCGCCTGTTCTGCGGCTTTCACGGTTTCGCCCTCCGACATCTGTTCCAATAATTTTGCTTCTTCCGTCTGCATCTTCTGCAAGCTCTTCTCTATGCCATCTTTCCACAGCCGGTTCTGTTTTTCCATCTCTTTTATCTTTTGCAGGGTGATAAGTTCGAGTACAATTAGCATTCCAACAACTGCCGCTAACAATTCAACCGGTGTTGTCACAAACTGCATCAGAAACTGTTCCATATCCATTCCTTCTTTCCTTTTAATATGTATGTTTCCCTTCCTGTCTGTCCTCTTTATACGCTGGAAACATCTCTCTTATTATAAAAAGTTTCCCACACTTTTGAAAGACTTCTGCCCCAACATTCCATCGCAAGTTCCGACAATATGTTCCGGTTCTGTTCTTGACTTTTTTGCATAGGGGTATTATAAATATGAAAGGATTGAGTACTTGAAATGGGGAAATATTACTATGAAGAAAATCATCATGACCGGTGGCGGTACCGCCGGACACGTAACACCAAATATCGCACTTATGCCTGCTCTGAAAAAGGAAGGCTACGAGATTTCCTATATCGGTTCTTATAACGGAATCGAGAAAAATCTGATCGAAGCCCAGGGAATCCCTTACTACGGAATCTCTTCCGGCAAGCTCAGAAGATATTTTGACCTGAAGAATTTTTCAGATCCTTTTAAAGTAGTGAATGGCTACTTCCAGGCGATCCGCCTGTTAAAGAAAATAAAACCGGACGTTGTCTTCTCCAAGGGCGGCTTCGTCTCTGTCCCGGTTGTGCTCGCTGCAAAGCATTGCCACATTCCCGCCATCATCCATGAGTCGGATATCACACCGGGTCTTGCCAACAAGCTTGCCATCCCGGGTGCCACAAAGGTATGCTGCAACTTCCCGGAAACACTGAAATATCTGCCACAGGAAAAAGCAGTCCTCACTGGTTCCCCGATCCGCCAGGAACTCCTGACCGGAGATGCCGCAAAGGCACTGTCCATCTGCCACTTCGATGATTCCGGAAAACCTGTCATCCTGATCATCGGCGGAAGTACCGGTTCGAAAGCAATCAACACCGCTGTCCGCGACCTTCTTCCGGAACTTCTGACCAGGTACCGCATCATTCATCTGTGTGGAAAGGGTAATCTTGAGGAATCCTTAAAGAATACGAAGGGATACGTTCAGTTCGAATATGTCAACAAAGAGCTTGCCGATCTGTTTGCACTTGCTGACCTTGTTATTTCCAGAGCCGGAGCGAACGCTATCTGCGAACTGCTCGCCCTGCGCAAGCCGAATATCCTGATCCCGCTCTCTGCCGCTGCCAGCCGAGGAGACCAGATCTTAAATGCGAATTCTTTCCGCACATCCGGTTACAGTTATGTATTAGAGGAAGAGGAAGTCACCAACACGACACTGTTAGAAGCGATCGATTATGTGTTTGCACACAAAGAGGCGTATGTAGACGCCATGAAGAAGAATACAGAAAAAGATTCCATCGAACTGATCGTGGATCTGATCAAAGATGCATCCCGGTAACCCCGGATGCATCTTTTTCTTTTTTCATCGTTTACATTTTCAGAGAAGTACAGATCTCTGCCATCTCCTCCGGTGTGAAAGTCTCATGGGACCACTGTAACATATCGTTATTCTTCGCATTCTCATAACGCGGAATCAAATGCATATGGAAATGGAACACCGTCTGTCCTGCAACCTCATGGTTATTCTGTACCAGGTTGAATCCGTCACATTTCAGCACATCCGTCATATGCATTGCCAGCTTCTTCGCAAGCTTCATGGCATCTGCTGCCACATCCTCGTCAATCTCATAGAGATCTGCATAATGCTCCTTCGGCAGAATCAGTGCATGTCCCTTGCTTGCCGGGCTGACATCAAGAACAACACGGAATTCTCCATCCTCATAAATCGTGTTCGACGGGATCTCCCCTGCTGCGATTTTACAGAAAATACAATTTTCATCTCTCATAATAGTTCCTTCTTTCTTTATTTATTGTCACTGTCTTCCCTGTTCTGGTTCTTTCAGCAACTTTTTTATTACAATTGTCGAATTTTGTAAGCCGTTTCCCATTGAAGTTTCCTTTTAATGGTGCTACACTGATTCTACAAAATTGGCTTAAGGTAGGAATAACGTGTTGAATAACGAAGACTTTCTCAATATTTTTCATGAAATCAAAAATTCCATCTCCCTGATCAGCAGCTCCCTTCAGCTCATTGAAAAGAGACATCCTGACATCATAGAATACCACTACTGGCCGGAAACCATGGCAGAAGTCATGGCTTTGCGCAACATGGTAACAGAGCTCTCTGCTGCCCGTCTGTGCAGCCACGTCAGCTTTCATCCTGTCAATTTGTATGACTACATGCCGGAGGTAAAGCTCTCGATTGCTGCTCTCGCAGATGCAAACTTTTCCTGCACGCTCTACTTAGAACCGGACCTTCCGACTGTGGAGTTCGATCCTCAGCTGATCAAACAGGCTCTTTTGAATCTCATCAAGAATGCCTATGAAGCCATGGAAAAACACGGCACCATACATCTTGTCGTCACCTCCACTGCCGAATTCGTTCAGCTTCATGTCATTGACCACGGCGGCGGCTTAGACCCTGCCCTGGGAAATACCATTTATCAGCCTTTCATTACAACCAAAACAGGTGGAAGTGGTCTTGGTCTCGCTATTACAAAACAGATTATGGAGTCCCACCACGGAACTCTCACCTGTGAATCCCGCAAAGGCGACGGATGTACCTTCACCCTGACACTGCCGCGTACACAGGCTCCCTAATCAGTATATTCCTTTTCGATACAAAATCAATCAATATTTGCCTTCTCTTTTGTGGCACAAAAGCGCTGCCACAAGAAAGCCTGTCACCAATCCTCCGATATGGCACCAGTTGTCCACTCCGGTCTCTGCAAATCCCAGATACAGGCTTAAAAACAGCATGACCACAATTCCTTTCACGGTCAGGCCTTCTACATTCCCCCGATACAATAGTACCATCCATAGCAGGGCACCCACCATTCCAAAGATTGCCCCGGACGCCCCCGCCGAGACCGCATACTCTCCTGTATGCACCATTACTCCAAAGGAGAGCAGACCGCCGCCGATTCCAGCTGCCAGATACGTAATAGCAAACCGCACATGTCCCATTGCCTTCTCCAACCGTGGTCCGATACAACAGAAGACCACCATGTTATTCATCAGATGTGCGATTCCAAAATGCAAAAACATTGCCGTAAACAGCCTCCACCATTGATGATTATACAGAAGGAACTCCGGATACATCGCCCCGTTGGATGCCATATAGAAGGCATTTGTCGTAGATCCTTTCAAAGATAGCAGCAGATAAATCACTACATTGACCGTCGCAATTCCACTTGTGACATACGCCCAGTCTTTTCCCGGTGTCTTCGGTGTATAGGGCATCTTTCTCCGTTCCTTCGTCTCTGAGATCTGCTCTAGCTTCCCTCTGATTCCCCAGAAATCGCCCGGCTGGTTTTCGTAAATAATAAGCTGGCTTTTCACCGTATCATAAAGCCACACATTTTCGCACTGCGCACATAGCGGACGAACCCGCCCGATATCCGCAGTCTCAATAATCGTGAGAAGTTCCACATGATACACCGGAAACCCCTCCGGGAAATCTGCAAGACGTCCCTGCGGGCGGTAGAAGAACTCCTGCACATAGTTCTGCATCTGCTGTAACAGCACCGCAGACTGCCCGTAAATCATCTTCTCTTCCACAACCAGCGCGATATGGAAGCCCTCTTCATAATATTTGTAAAAGACGTTTAATTCTTCCGTCCCTGCCTTGCAGAACCGGTATCCATCCCTTGTAAAAGTATCTGTAATATATCTGTCCACGTTTCCTGCTCCAAACCTGTATGTTTCTTACTGTCATTATAGATACTTCCCTTTTCAAATACAAATAAAATTATATTAAATAAATCTAAACTTTTCGTCTGCGAATTCGATAATCTCATTTTTTTGAAGACTCGCTTTTCCCTTGTAGTCTAACTCTCTTCCGCCGATCTTCGTCCCGTTTGCCGAGTTTAAATCTTCCACAAAATAGATATCCTCCACTTTGGTAAACCGCGCATGCATCCTGCTCACCGTATCACTTTCCACACATCCATTACACTCTGCGGCACTTCCCACAATATAGGGAAATGTGTCCAGTTTCAGATCCGGCAGATGATGCTCCCCTTCATATTTTAAAATTCCCCTGATCTGTTCCACCCTCTCCGACAGAAGCACCGTTGGTCTGCCCCGTTTTATCTCCTCCTCTTCCGGTTCGAACACAATCGTCTGGTTCTCTTTCTCCCGGTTCCTGTCTTTCTTTCTCTCCTGCAATCTAAAATAGTCTGGGAATGTGCGGCGTGCGAACTGCCGCAATGCCCTTTGCAGCCTGTCCTTTAAGGTCTGTTTCAGCTTTTTCTCTGTCTTACTGTGGACTGCTGTCTTCGTCTGCGCAGGGACTATGCTTTGTTCTTCTTTCATCTCCACTGTCGGATGTCTTTCCTGAACAGAGATAAAAACTTCCTCTTCCGCGCGTTCTTCCATGCATCCTGCCTGCGCTGTCAAACTTTCCCTGATTTCAAACAGACTGTAAGGCGGGTTCTTCACCTCCTCAAAAATCCGGTATGCAATCCGCACTGCCCGCTCATCCTTATGGTCAACCTGCGTGATCAGGTATTCCATCAGATGCGCAAACTCCTCCTGCATATCTGCATCCTCATGCACACTGTAGCAGAACGCGAATCCTTCTTTGGCATATTCTCCGAAGATGCATTCCGGTTTCAACAGAATATTTTCCGGGCGGAGCAGATAGCTTTCCGCCCGAAGCATCACATCACACAGCCCTCCTAACAGCTGTACGAGCTGTGCATATCCCATTTTTCCTACCTCAAACATCCTGTCAAGCGCCTGTCTGCCTGTGATGTCATACCAGCAGACCGTTCTGCCGTTCTCCCTGGTCACCCGGATAGGGAGAAAGCCCTCTATCCTGCCCTTTTGCAGACATTCTTCCTCAAAGGGATCCCACTCTTCATCCGACACGATACACATAAAGCTCCTTGCCAGATCCCTCTTATAACTAATTTCCATGCCATATCTCCCCAAGTTCCAATCTTCTGTTCTCTGTATAGAATAATTCCACGCAGCTGCCGTCATCCGCTTGTCCGATTTTTTCTGCCATCTCCTTCGTCTCCGTGAGCAGATTAATTCCGCTCTCCATGGCGAATGCCAGAATCAGTACCAGAAGTGGGACGTAAAATGCTGCCTCTACGGAAAAGCTTCCCTTCATTTTCCCTTCCCCTTTCCACTAAAACCATAAAAATATAGAAGATATCCACACGAACGGGACAAACGGGAACCGTTCCCCCTTCGTCTTCTTTTTTGCCACGACAAGATATCCTGCATAACAGGCTGCCAGAAGAGAAGCAATCACCAGAAGTTCCAGATTCCTCCAGAATCCCAAAAAGATACCTGTCATAATAAAAAGACAGCCATCCCCATATCCGACGCTTTCCCCGGTCATTCTTCCATAGAAAAGCAGAAATACTCCTATCGCCCCTCCTGCAAGCAGTTCAAAAACGGACTGCTCCTGCATCCACACATGCATGATCAGTCCCACGATCCCCGCACCGATAAGCGGAAGCAGCAAGACTTCCTGTCTTCTGTGATCTGTCCATGCAAAAAGCAGAAGAATCATGGATAATAACACCGTTTTTACTGTTTCCAGCATTTTGAACACGCTCCTTTCCCTTCCACTTCCGACACTCTTACCATCTCAACGGTTCTCTTAATTCCGCTGCAATTCAAATCTGTGTGATACCGGTCTCCGTAGTTGGTGATATAAACTTTCTGAAACCGGTTTTCTTTTCCAGCACACTTCTCACAACGTTTATATTTTCCACCGCTCTCATTCCTGCAGTCTCCGACAGCAGCCTCATCCACTGACCGGATTGTAAGCGTCAGATAGGAACAGGATGAGGTTCTGTGATAGACCGTTCCGGTCTCTGTGACAAAAACCCATGTCTCGCCATCTGTGTCATCCTGCCCTGCGCTCCACCCGGTCCATTTCCGGTACCGGGTGGTCTGAGACATCCAGAACACCTTCTTTCCAAGCAACGTCACCGGAAACTTCATCCGGTAATCCGCCTGAAGGCAGATTTCATCTCCCCCAAAGGAAGACTCTGCCAGAGAGATCCCGGCTGCCTTTCCCTCCACGTACTGCCCGATGTTACTGTCCTGCCGCAGCTTTGACCAGACAATTCCTTTCGCCATGCCGAGATAGACGGTCTCCGCCACATCCTCTTCCCGCTCGCACTGCGCATAGACCGCAATCTCCCTTCCAGCTTCCTCTAGCACCTGCTGCACGGAAAGCCCCACCTGTATCATACGGAAAAAGAATAGTAAAAATGCCAGCACACAGACAAGAATCGGCAGTACAACCGCAGCTTCCACCGTCATGGATCCCCTCTGCCAGGTGCATCCGGGTGTCCCTTTTCTGTTATTCTGTTCACTTTCAGGGAGAGATTTTTTTGAATGAAGTATAGGATTTAAAAGGAACACCCGGATGCACCTGCCTTTCTTACGGAATATATGAAATTCCTTTTTCTGTTTCAAAATAATATGCATTTTTTCCTTTCGCAAAAAACTGGGACATTTTGGAAAATAATGGAACCGCTTCAAACTGCATGCGGTACGAATAGGCAGTGATCATATGATCCATCCTGCAGTCCGAACAGTCCTCCTGCTTCCTTAAGTTCCACTCCATCAGATCCATCATGCGGTACGCTAATGTCCTGCCGTCCATCCCGGTAAGCATCTGTGTCAGATATTCTTCATATGTCCATCCATTCACACATTCCTTCGCCCGTCTCGTCCCGGAAATTGCATCTCCGATGCCGGACAGCTCCATCGTCCACTCCGACCGGTCTTTTAACAATGCGATCTTTCCACCGTCTAACAGTGCCCGCACATCCTGCACACTTTCCAGAAATGCCCACGCTCCCACAACCGCAATCTTCACTGCCTTGTGCAAAAATGGGTCGACAGCAAAACCGGCTAATGCCGTTGTGACGACATAGACCTGCTCCATTTTCTCCGGATCTGACAGAATCACTGTCACATTCGCTGCTGTCCTGCCTAGCAGAAGGCGCTTTACTGCTGCCTCAAGGTTTTCCTGTCCGGTCGCTTTCCCTCCAACCAGGTATTCTAAGGCACAGGTGACTGCCTGCTCCCCGTCTTCCTTTCCATAACACGGAAAGACACTTCCCGCGTACTGTGCCGCAAGAATCCGCTCCTGCACCCCGTAGGAGCTTTCACAATAACTGTTTCCTTCTTCTAACACGCGGTTTTCAAGTGCTTCCTCCACTGGCAGCTGCTCTGTCGGCAGCTTCGCCCCTTCCGGTAACAGGGCAGCAAGCAGGGAGTCTCTCATGCTTTCCCGAATACTGCCTGCTGTCTCTAACGGATTCTCTGCCACCGCAGGAACCGGACGTTCTTCTGCTTCGGCTGCTTTCCTCGCTTCCTGTAAGCCGTTTTCCGCGGTCTCAATAGAGGCTTCCACATCCTCATATTCTGGATTCTCCACCTGTGTATCTCCCGCCTTCTGATATTTTTCATAGAGAGCTTCCAACACTTCTTTTGGAAGATTCTGCTTCATATAAGAAGTGACCAGACTTATAAAGATCTCTCCATCCTGATCTGTGAGCAGCAGATACTCCGGCTCATAAATATGGGTAAGCTCTGCCCCGAACAGGTCTGTCCCTCTTCCGTTCCTGCTCTCTGCGGCATGCATGACCTCACCGGTCAGTGTGCCGGCCTCAAACTGTGTGCTTCCCCTTCCGCCGTCAAATGATAAAATATGATACTGTTCCCACAGATACGGCTGATACTCTGCCGCAGCATATTCCACGCTCTGTCTTCCTTTCCATTCCACATACTGTTCCAGTCCCCACACTCTCGCTGCCTCTGACAGTACCAGTAACGCCGAGGCTGTAAACAGCAGGCAGAGTGTGGCAAAAACAGTAATACTTCCTCTTTTCAACCAACGTTCCCCACTTTGCTGTTGATCGTATCAAAAATACCGTTCACAATATTCGTAAGCTGTCTCTTAAAAATCAGAACCAGCCCGATCAAAACAACAAGAATCAGAATCATTTCCACCACTCCGACTCCGCTCTCATCTTCCCAAAATGCTTTTACCATATTTTTCATACCCTGTTTCATATTCGTCCTCCTGTCTTTATTGCATGGACATCATCGCCGGGACCATAATGATCACAACGACAATTCCAAACATGATCATCATCGGAAGAAGCAGCTTTGTACCTGCTTCCTCCCCATATTTTTTTGCAAGGTTTTTCCGTTCCTCAAAGGCATCTGCCGCCTCCTGCTCTAACAGCAGTCCCAGCCCTCTCGTACCTTTCCGTAGATTCTGCGTCACCAGGCTGCAAAACTTCCGGTAGCGGTGCAGTCCAATCCTGTCACCAAACCGTTCCAGCGCACGTGCCTCGCTCACACCACTCTCGATCTCATGACAGGTCCGCTTCATCTCCTCGTAAAGCGGATGTTCTTTCACTTCTCCCCGCTCTCTCTTCTTTGTATAATTACCGGTAATTCTGCGCCATGCCGCAAAAACGCTCATCCCGGCTCCCATCAGAATCGTAAGTCTGCTGACTAACTCCGGATACTCCAGTGTAAGAAGTTCCTTTCTCTGCTTCTCCCGCTCCTCTCTTTTTGATTTCTCCACAAACGGCACACAGAGTGCTATCAGAATGCCAAGCAAGAGCAGCTTCTCCGGTGTCCGCTCCCTGCGGACATCCCATAGAATTGTTTTTCCCTCTGCAGTCTCCGGCAAAACGAGTGCTTCCTGCCCGTTACGCGCGGCTTCCTTCTGCACAAGCTGTTCCACATTACGCGCAAGCTGTTCCTCCTCACTGTAATTTGGTGGATAGATACAAAAATAAAAGGTATACTGTTCTTTCCGGCTCTGACAGCAAAGCTCTGCCTCCGCTTCCACAATTGTCCCTTCCGCCGGGGCATCCTCATTCTCAAGCTTTCCCTCTGCCGTAATGAACGCATAGGAATCAAAGCTCCACTCTGCCGTGACCGCCCCATTCTGATAACTTTCCCGGATGCATACGTCCGTTCGGATGTCATTGACGGATTCATTCGTACCTGGAAAAGTTGCTGCAATCTCCTCCCTGGCGGCTTCTAACAGCCGCTGCTCTTCCTCCGCATCATAGCCCTGTTCCGGCACTTGAAGAAGTATGCTCTGTCCCTCCTGTCCGTCTTCTGTCTGCCAGGACAACTCCACTTCATAGGCGCCCTCCCCTTTTGGATTTCTCCTTAAGACACCATTTTTCTCTATAACCGGATTCCAGTGTTCGGATACTGCTGCAAGAACGGCAAGAATGAGAAATACCAACAGAATTTTTCCCATTTTTCCTGCCACTTCTTTTCTTATTTTCATCCGTTTCCATCCCCTTTCTTACACTTTTATGGAGATGATCTTCTCCGAGAGCCAGAGGGCTCCGCCATAGGCAGCCAGTGCACCTGTCATTGCGCAGATGCCGGCCGCATTCCCGTAAAGCGGGGCAAGAAAATCCCCCGATGTCAGTCTCAGATACGCCAGAAGGCCGATAGGAATGACACTCATGACCTTCTGCTCCATCTTTTTGCCGGACAGCACTGTCTGAATCTCCTCCTCCACTTCCATTTTGTCCCTGATCCGCTCCATGGTGCTCTTTATAATCCTTCCAAAGTCCCCTCCACTTCGCTTTGCAAAGAGAAACACTTCTGCAAAATTAAGGATATCCTCACATCCGCTCGCCGCCGCAAACTCGTAGAACAGCTTCTCAATCGGCTGGTTCATCGCCGCCGCAAGATTCATCTGATGCAGGCTTCGCACCATCTGTGCATCCTCCCCGTGCAGCTCTGCCATCTCCCTCTCACTCTCTTTCCATGCATTTTCAAGGGAATACCCTGCCTGCAAAGCAGCCGAGATGCTCTGCATCGCATCCTTAAATTCCAAAAGAAGCTTTCTTTTTTGCTCCTTCTCTTTTCTCTCCCGGAAAAACCGGTACAGAACCGGCAGATATAGAAATAGGCTCACCATTCCAAACCATGACTGATAAAAAAGTACCGCTGTTATGCCCGATGCAGCACCGGCTGCAAAAAACACTGCCAATTTTTCCTTTCCGGTCAGTCCTGCCCTGTCATATTTCTTCCGCGGTGACTCCTGCCCTCTTAAGCTTCTCTGTATGTTCCAATGTTCCAACATGTCTTAAACTTCCTTCTACACAATGTCTGCCCTTCCCACTCTCCTCAAACCGGTAGATATCATTCAGACGGATCTCGCCGTCTTTATACTCTGCCAACTCTGTGATCGCGAGTATCTTTCTGCTTCCATCCCGCATACGCCCTAAGTGCACCAGCACATCGATCCCGGATGCGATCTGGCTTCGGATTGCCGTAAGCGGCAGTTCCATCCCCATCAGGACCATTGTCTCAAGCCTCGATAACATATCCTGACAGGAATTGGCATGTCCGGTTGAGAGACTGCCATCGTGCCCGGTATTCATCGC
>CAKRFH010000054.1:0-20327 GCA_934320555.1 uncultured Roseburia sp. | reverse complement strand
TCTTCTCAGCTGGCATTGGAATTGAAAGGGTAATACGCACTGACTATTTTGTAATGTAAAGATAGCCGGGAAGCCAGCTTCCACTTGTCAATGAACTTCAGATGCCGCCGTCAATACCCTACGATGCGGAAAGACTTGTGTGAGCCCGGAGAAATATCCTCTGCGCCACGGAGATGAGACCCTGGATGATTCTCGAAGCCTTTGCTGAGAGAATCGTCCGCTTAGGGGCTCATCGGAGTTCTTGGCGTAATGGAATTTCGGAGGGCTCACACAAGTCTTTCTGCTCACAGCCTGTCGTTAGGGCGGCTGCATATCCTATATCATTCAAGTGGAAGCTGGCTTCCCGGCGGGAGAAAAACTTAGATTGATGCTGCTTATCGTGCTCAGATTCTGCCATCCCTGCGGTCGGACAGAATCCGGGGCTTCGTTTGCTGTTATCGTATAGCGTTTAGGTCGGCTAAACCCCAGTTTATCGACGTCAGCTGCATACCGCTAGCCTTTACTTCTGATTTGCAGGCTCCATGTTGACAGAACGTCCTTTGATTTTTACATTCTTCATGGCCTCAAGGACATCTTTGCCATACTCACATGGAACTTCTACGAAGGTGTATTTGTCGTACATGTCAATTGCGCCGACCAGTTTTCCAGGCATTCCGGATTCTCCGGCGATTGCGCCTAAGATATCGCCCGGTTTTACGCGGTCCTTTTTACCGATGTTGATAAAGAGTCTCACCATACCTTCCTCGGCGCCGGTATTGTCCCAGTCGATCTCACCGGATTCTCTGTCATTTTCCAGACTAACCTGTCCGAGTGCCTGCTTTAAGAAAGCAGCTGCAATATCCATGGCGGTGTAGTCGGAATCATTGACCTGTTTCTCGATGATCTCGATCATGTCTTTTAAGTTTTCATTGTCAATAATTTCACAGATACCCTGCATGACTTTCTCTGCCTTGATCTGTGCCACATCATCGGAGGATGGAACTGGCATTGCATAGATCTTTGTCTTGCAGTAGCGCATGATATCCTTTAACTTATATACTTCTTTTCCTTTTACAAAAGTGAACGCGCGTCCGGTACGTCCGGCACGTCCGGTACGTCCGATACGGTGTACATAATACTCATCATCCTGCGGGATGTCATAGTTGAAGACTGCCTCCACGTCATCCACATCGATTCCTCTGGCTGCAACGTCTGTCGCGATCAGAATCTCCACGCGTCCGCTGCGGAACGCCTTCATGACACGGTCACGCTGTGCCTGCTTCATATCTCCGTGCAGTCCCTCGGCCATGTAACCGCGGCTCTTTAACTCCTCAGAAAGTTCATCTACCATTTTCTTGGTATTACAGAATACTAAGGAAAGCTTCGGGTTGTAATAATCTAACAGTCTGGTGAGAACCTCTGTCTTGTCTTTTCTCTTCACGTCATAGTAATACTGCTCGATGCTTGGAACCGTCAGCTCTTTTTTCACAACCTTGATGGTCACTGCATCGTGCTGATACTTCTTCGTGATGTCTAAGATTGGCTTTGGCATAGTTGCGGAAAACAGAACGGTCTGTCTGTCTTCTTCCGGGATGTATTCCAAAATCGTCTCAATGTCTTCACGGAAGCCCATGTTTAACATCTCATCTGCTTCGTCTAACACAACGGTATTCACTTCCTCACACCGGATGGTCTTCCTGCGCAGATGATCCATGACACGTCCTGGTGTACCAATGATAATCTGTGCACCGCCTTTTAATGCCTTAATCTGACGGTTGATATCCTGTCCACCGTATACGGCAAGCACTTTGATGCCATGCATATATTTGCTTAATTTCCGGATTTCTTCTGAAACCTGGATTGCAAGTTCTCTTGTCGGAGAAAGAATAATAACCTGTGTCTTTTTCTTATTCGGGTCTACTTTATGCAGCACCGGGATACCAAAAGATGCTGTCTTTCCGGTTCCTGTCTGTGCCTGTCCGATCACATCCACACCGGACATCACAACCGGGATTGCCTGGCTCTGGATCGGAGTTGCTTCCTCAAATCCCATCTCTTTGATTGCACGAAGTACCTGCGGATATAAATCTAATTCATCAAATCTTACTGTTTCCATATAATTCCTTTCACTCATACCACGGTAAAATGTAAGCCCATGTCACCGCTGTATGAGCTCTCTTTACCGTGCGCAGCTATTTCTCCATATCTGCGCAAAACAATAGGGCGCAATCCACATGCGCCCCAAACACATAGTTTCTTTTTTATCTGTACAAAAACACAGTAGTTGATACTAACACAAATGGATACGTTTGTCAACTGCCGTTCCACCTCCATTTTTATTGTCATAAACGAACAAGATCCCCTGTTCAGAGCACCTCTCTGGCCGGGGATCTTTCTTATTCTGATAAGCAATCGAACAGCCGGTATCTTACCTGGGACTCCTTCCTCCATACTCTGTGATCACCGAAATAACAATGCGGAGTATCCGGTCATCCTTTTTCCTGTGTTAAAAGTGATAATATTCGATCGCATACTGTCTCATCCAAATCCTTCTGCTGAAAAACTTTTATCCTCTCTGCTTTATTCTATGCCCGATGCAGGATCAAGTGTCTGTCCATACAGGTCACTGATATGGATATCATTTCGTTTCTCCTTCTTCACGCGGTAGAGCATCATATCCGCCTGATGCAGGAAATCCCAGCTTTTATTGCCCTGCTTTGGAATGTTACAGCAGATTCCCTGAGAGATCGTCACGATAGGCGCTGCCGGTGACTGTTCATGTTTTAAATTCATTTCCATAATCTCACGCTGCAGCTTTTTCGCCTTTTCCAACACTTCTTTCCCGTTATATCCGGTGTAGATTAAGATAAACTCATCTCCACCGTATCTTGCACAAAAGATTCTGTCACTCTGCATCCGCTTTAACTGCTCTGCGATTGCAATAATGCACTCATCTCCCGCCTGATGCCCGTAACAATCGTTGTACTGCTTGAAATAGTCAATGTCGATGATCTCCATTGCCAGTGGAATTTTCTGTTCCCGGCAGTACTCCATCATCTTCTCTGAATAATCAGAAAGCCTTGCCCTGTTTGCAAGCCCTGTCATAGGATCTGTCTCCGATTTCTCCACAAGTCTCTGGTTGTCTGCTTCCATTTTCCTGCGGCTCTCATTGGCTCGTTCCAAAGAATTGCGCACATAAAGCATATTCGAGATCATGCTCTGGCTTTCCTGCTCGATATTCTCCATCAGCTCAAAGAACCGAACTGCTGCACTCTGGTATTCATCCTTCCTGCCATTCTCCCGCAGATACCTCATCTTCTGAGAAAGTACTTTTCTCTGCAAATTGGCAATTCCAGAATCCTCTGCAACACGCTCTAAGCTTTCCTCAATCTCAAGAAATACATCTTTTCTGCCGATCTCAAGCATAAGCTCACAGAAATCATACAGATCTTCAAACAGATCCATATAATTCTCATCTTTCCGCATTCTTATCCTTATATCCTCTATACACTCGTTTGTTTTCTCCGTATCCTGTATGACATGATAATACCTTGCTTTCATGCAGTCCACATAAATATAGTCCAGATTCTCGAAAAAAGGTTCACACTCCTTTTGCAGCTTCTCAATATATGCCTCTGTCTTCTCCATAACGCCTCTTAGCATATAACACATCGCAAGATTCGTATAGATCATGCAAAGTGTTGCGGCATCTCTCTTCTTTTCGGGCGTGCTCTCATAATAGGCATATGCTTTCTCAAAATAGGTCTGCGCCTCATGATATATACCATTCTCCATGTACAGGTTTCCAAGATTCAGATTAATACTGCTCTCAATCTTAGTCAGCCCGTGCTTTTTGCAATATTCAATTCCCATCAGATAGTCATCCATCGCCACGGAAACATTTCCCTTGCTGATAGAGGCTATCGCCATAAGGTTATAGGCACGCGCGATCAGCTCCCACTGCATGGCTTCCTCCAGATAACTGATTGCCTCTGCCATTTTGCGGAACATTTTCTCCGTTTCATTTAAAACATAATAGGTTTCTCCTTCATAATAATAAGAAAATCCCAGTCCTCTGCTGTCTCCGCTCTCTTTTGCCTGCTTCTCAATCTCTGCACAGCACTTTAAAACCCGTGCGGTGTTTTTGATTCGATTTTTTAATACTTCCTGCATCAGCGCATCTGTTGTAGACTCTTTTACCTGCACTTCCATGCCACTGTCTCTCCCTCTCATCCCACGGATTTCTCTGCCTGCCCGATTTTCATATTCTTCCAGACAGCTTCTGCGAAATATTATAAAACAGTTTTATCTGCGTTTCAAGGAAAACACCGGTACTGTTTACACAAATTTTACAGCAGTAAAGTATTAAAGAAACAGATGTTATTCAAAATAAGTGACTGGATCTACCGGCTGTCCATCTTTTTTCAGCTCAAAATAAAGATTACTTCCTTCCACGGAATAATATTTGGTAGGTTCACTGACATATCCGATCACATGCCCTGCCTCAACATAGTCTCCGACTGTAAAATTAAGTTCCTTCAGTTGTCCATACACTGCCTCATAGCCATCTCCGAGATCCACCGTCACTGTACATCCGGTTTCCTCGTTGTTATCGATTCCTGTCACCTTTCCTCTGGCAACCGCATACACCTTGCTGTTCACATCTCCCGCAATGATCACAGCCGGATTATATTTATACTGGTCAAGTGTGGCAAAATATACGGTAGAATCCATGCTGTAATCTAAGATCACATTTCCCTCCATCGGCCACATAAGTCCGGTGTCCGCATCAAAATGCAGTCCATTGGAAACTGTCGTTGTTGTCCGTACCTCTTCCTGCTGTGTCGTTGCCTCCTCCGTTTCCGTCTCTCCTGCAGCTTTGGTTTGTGCAGATTCTTCCGGTTTTAAGACAGATGTAGCTTCTCTTATCTCCGTCTCATCCTCCGCTGTTCTGTCAGACAGTTCTGTCTCTGCTTCCATGGCGATCTCCTGCTCCTGCTTTAATCTTTCCTCTGCCTTTTCCCTGCTGTAGAGCGCCGTCATACCGGCCACCGCACCTGCCACCAGAAGTCCTGCTATAAGATATTGTTTTCTCTGCCAGAGGCCTGTCCATCCCTGATTCCTTCTCATATTTTTTCACCGTCCATCGTTTATTTAGCCAAAACAGGCTGCACCGTTTTTGCTATTGACTTTAGTATCTCCGCATTCGGACGGTTTATTCACTTTCTTTTTTCAACTTTGCACCTGGAAAAAAATAATTTAAAATTTCCTCATATCCGGTTCCTCTCTCTGCCATCTTTTCTGCTGTGTACTGACTGAGACCAAAACCATGTCCCTGGCCTTTCGTCACGATCCTTACCTTTTCATCCCGGATGGCAATCGTAAAGTCCGACGATGGAAGTCCGATTTTTTCCCGAAATTCTTCCCCTGTATCTGTCTCATTTCCAACCTGCACCTTCAGCGCATAGCCGGCCAGATCTTTTGCTGTGACGAAAATCTGTGATACGTCTGTCACCTCCGCCTGAGGATATGCCTCACTGCATTTTTTCAGGAACTCTTCTTTTTCCCAGTAAAAGACCTGCAGATAATCCTTTGCGCTGCTGTCTTCATGGCAGTCCACACTGCACAGATAAGGCATCTTTGCATCCGGATACAGCTCCTCCATATTTCTGGTTGTCCCTGCACTTAACGCATGGTAGGCAGCATAGATCCATTTATTTTCGTACTGAAGCGTCTCACCTTCTGTTTCCTGTACAGCATTCTCTATTCTCTGATAAATCTGTGCAAAATTCTCTCCCCAGAGCTTTCGCATCTCTTCCTGTGAAAATCCCTCCGGTTCCTCTGTCTTAGCTTCCTGTGCCGCCAATAGATTTGTCCGGGCTATGACTGCCTGTGCCTTTAGTAATTCTTCTCCTGCCCCTGCACCAATCTCTTTGGCCACGATTCCGATCAGTTGCATTTCCCCCGTACCGGTACTTCCACTCATCTCTTCAATCTGCATTTTCTGATAGAAAACAGTAAAAAAAAGCGGTACCAGTAAAAACAACAGAAACCGGTTCAGAAATTCATTTACTCTTATTATGAATCTTTTTTTCCGCATGAAAAAATCTCCGTTCCATATATTCTATGAAACGAAGATTCTGTTTATGCATACTATTCTTTTTTTAGCTTTCTGCCTGCAATATTGGAAAAAGCTGCAAACTGTTCCAGGGAAAGTGCTTCTCCACGTATTGTCGCCGGTACTCCTAATTCCTCAATGCACTCCTGAATCTGCTCCTTTGTCAGATGGATGTCCGGCGCATTATTCAGACCGTTCGCCAATGTTTTTCTTCTCTGGTTGAAGGATGCACGGATAATGCGAAACATGAGCTTCTCATCGTCTACCTGCACCGGAACTTCTTTGTGTCTTGTCAGCCGGATCACTGCGCTGCCGACGCTTGGTCTCGGCATGAAGCAGTTCGGCGGTACAATTGCCACAATCTCCGGCTTTGCATAATACTGCACTGCCAGAGAAAGCGCTCCATACTCTTTGGTTCCTGGACCTACCTGCATACGGTCTGCCACTTCCTTCTGCACCATGATCGTAATGCTGTCGATCGGTACATGGCTTTCGAACAGTCCCATGATGATCGGCGTTGTTATGTAATATGGAAGATTTGCAACTACTTTGATTGGCCTGCCGCCATTTTTCTCTTCTGCAAGCCGGTTGATATCTACTTTTAAAATATCCTCATTGATGACCTCTACATTATCATATGCACTTAATGTATCTGCAAGGATTGGAATGAGATTTTTATCAATCTCCACTGCTGCCACTTCTCTCGCATTCTCACAGAGATACTGGGTCATAGTACCGATTCCCGGACCGATCTCTAAGACAAAGTCTTCTTTTGTGATGCCGGATTCCTCGATAATTTTCTCTAAAACATGGGTATCGATCAAGAAGTTCTGACCGAATTTTTTCTGGAAATTGAAGTTGTATTTCTGTAATACCGCGATCGTATTCTGCGGGATTCCTAGTGTTGCCATGATATTCTCCTTATTTCTGCAGTTTTTCATCAAATAAGCGATTCAGGAATTCCTCATAGAGACGGTTAAAGGTCTCATGGAAGGTTGTCGCTACGTTAGCTTCCGGATTGCCGGACATCTGGGATTCCTCGAAGATAGCAAAGGCTGTCTCATAGATTTCCGGATTTTTCTCATAGAAGACTTCGGTGAGTCCATCCTGGAAAGCGAATTTGGCATCATCGGAGAGGTTCTCAATGAAGTCTGCTTTGGAGATGCAGTTGTTTTCCTCGTAGTCGGACAGATAGATGTGTCCTTCGGATTCCTCTACAAACTGCTCGAATCCTTCTTTTACATCTTCATAGGTAACCGGAATGTAGTTCTCTGCCCAGTATTTATCGAATGTTTTTTTATCTGGAAATGCTAATAAAATGTCGTCCATTTTGGGTTGCTCCTTTTTTCTGTTTCTTCTCTTATCTTAGCATATAAAACCGCTTTCCTGCAACAGCTTATAGAGCGTTGGCTGCAGGTGGTATTCCCTGCACACGTTTTCAACCTCGGCGAGGTACTTCTTTTTTGCGGAAGACGGCATGACCGGTCTTCTGACTGCGCGGATGAGAATATTCTTCGGAGTGTGCTCAAAATCGATAAATTCAAGCAGCTGGGTGTGGTAGCCGCAGCACTCTAACAGGTTGGCGCGGATAGCATCGGTTGTCAGGGCAGAAAAACGCTCTTTGATGATACCGTACCGGGTGAGCAGAGAAAAATCTTCTGTTTCCATCTGCTTGTTTATCTCGTGCTGGCAGCATGGGACAGAGAATATCATTTTGGCCTTCCAGCTGATCGCATTGTAGAGCGCAAAGTCTGTCGCAGTATCGCAGGCATGCAGGGTGACTACCATGTCCACGTCAAACGGTGTCTGGAATCCGTTGATATCACCGAGTTCAAAGTGCAGATTGTCGTAGCCGTACTTCTTTGCCGCCTGATTACATTTCTCAATGACATCTTTTTTCAGATCCAGTCCTAACATCTGCACCTTCATGTGACGGATCTCAGTAAAATAGTAGTACATGATAAAGGTCAGGTAGGATTTGCCGCAGCCAAAGTCAATGATGTGGATTTCCTCCCCTTTGTACTCCCGGATGCCGTCATCGATGATCTCAATGAAACGGTTGATCTGGCGGAATTTGTCGTACATGGACTTCACAACCTTACCCTCTTTTGTAAAAATTCCCATGTCCACAAGCGGCGGGATCACCTGTCCCTCCTCTAATATATAATTCTTTTTCCGGTTGTGTTCCTCACTGGCCTTCTGCTGCACCTTAAGCTGCTTTGACTTCAAGGTTACGGCGCCTTTTTTTGAAATGAGCAGGCTGTATTCCCTTGTCTCATCCCACGCATTCACCTGTAAAAAGGTATCGTGCACAGCTTCCATCAGAAATCCCTGCAGTCCTTCCGCTTCAAAGTTCTCATGGAATACCTGTTTCTCTGTATATCTGGCCGCCTGATAGCCATTTTCTTTTTTCTCAACTACGATTTTCCGGTATGGGCAGTCCTTTTTTATCGGTTTACTGATAATCATTCTCATCAGTGTGTGGGCTGATAGCTTTTCCATCGCTCCAATCCAGTCCTCTGCCGCAGGAAAAGACCGTTCTTCTCCGTTTTCATTCACCAGTACCACCAGATACTGCTCTTTTTCTCCCGGCTCGCGCTCCTCGCAGCCGTATTCTCCGTCAAAAATCTGTTTTACTTTCCACATAATTCCTCCGCTGTGTCTATACAAACCGGTTTGTACCACGATATAAGCCGCTGTTTTTCATCGCCTGTATCGTGGTATGCCCTGCATCGTCTCTTCTATCTTTCTAATATACTTCATAATTCTCTAAAACACTACTGGAAAATATGATTTTAGAAAATTATGTTACAGTTCACTCGTATATTCGTGCAGACTGATTTCATGTTCATATGAAGTTCTGCCTGTATGAATATACGAAGGGAGTACCTTGTTATGAGCAAAAATTAGCTGCGAAGATGCGATTTTGCGAACGGCACGTATGAATTGTAACAGAATTATAGCTCGATTGCGAACATATGTTCTTTTTCCTCTTGCAGTCAATCTTCCGATGTGGTATATTGTTTTTATCGAACATATGTTTTGCATGCTACAGGAAAGGTCTGATGATCACGATGAACATTCAACAAAATATCTCCTTGATGGAGAAGCTTGCCATTCTCTCCGATGCCGCCAAGTATGATGTTGCCTGCACTTCAAGCGGTGTCGACCGGAGTGGGGACGGCGTGGGGCTCGGCAATTCGATTGCCGCCGGAATCTGCCACAGCTTTTCCGCCGATGGCAGATGTATCTCCCTGCTTAAAATACTTTTTACCAACGAATGTATTTTCAACTGTTCCTACTGCCAGAATAATTGTAATTCTGACGTAAAGCGCGCCGCATTCACGCCGGATGAAGTCTGCGAACTTACCATGGAGTTCTACCGCAGGAATTATATCGAAGGGCTGTTCCTAAGCTCCGGCATTATGGTAAGCCCCAATTATACAATGGAGCTTTTATACCAGACACTTTATAAACTTCGAACCGTACATCACTTCAACGGCTATATCCACGTCAAAGCGATCCCCGGTGCTGACCCGCTTCTCATTGAAAAGACCGGCTTTCTGGCAGACCGTATGAGCATTAACTTAGAGCTTCCGACCGCCGACAGCTTAAAGAAGCTTGCCCCGTGCAAGTCGCGAAATACGATTTTGCGCCCTATGCGTATGGTTCAGAACGGAATTACAGAGAATAAGAATGAGGTGGCACTCTACCGCCATGCACCGAAGTTCGTCCCTGCAGGACAGAGTACCCAGATGATTATCGGTGCCACACCGGAACATGACTACCAGATTGTGAGTATCGCAGAAAATCTTTACAACAAGTTTGACTTAAAGCGTGTCTTCTACTCCGCTTTTGTCAATGTCACCCACAGCTCGAATCTGCCATCCCTGCCGGGCGGTCCGCCACTACTCCGGGAACACCGGCTTTACCAGGCAGACTGGCTGTTGCGCTATTATCATTTTAAGGCCGATGAGCTGCTAAGCCCGGAACGTCCGGACTTTAATATTTTTCTCGACCCGAAGTGTGACTGGGCAATCCGGCATCTCGAATGTTTTCCGGTGGAGATTAACCGCGCCGACTACAACACGCTTTTACGCGTGCCCGGCATCGGCTACAAATCTGCCTCCCGCATCGTCAAGGCACGCCGCGGCGGTACACTTGACTTTTCCGACCTTAGAAAGATCGGCGTTGTCCTGAAGCGCGCCCTGTATTTTATTACCTGCTCCGGACGCATGATGTACCGCACGAAGCTTGACGAGGACTACATCTGCCGCAATCTCCTCGGCGACATCACCCAGATCCCACGGGATATCCGCGAGGGGGCTTACCGGCAGATTTCTTTGTTTGATACGGGGCTTTCTTCGGAGGTTTCTTAATAAATCCAGGTTTATCTGAAAGCCTGCGCTGCCGAATGTCAGGCTGTGTGAGCCGGGGATCGGCGGGGCTTCCTCCAGATTTCCATTGGGCTAAGAACTCCGATGAGCCTCAAAGCAGCCAATTCTCTCAGCAATGGCTTCGAGAATTGACTTGAGTCTCCTCTCCGTAGCCCAGAGGATAATCTTCCTGAAGCCCCGCCGATCCCCGACATTCGTTACGTTATAGACGGCAGCTTAATCTTTCTTTCGACCTCGTCTAAGTAAAGCAAGCCAGTCAGCCCCACCTTGGTACAAAAACCTTCCGATGCCGCCCTGTAAAACGGTAAACTACGATGCCGGAAGTGTGGTGTGCTCCCCTGTAAAGAAGAACTCCGCCCGCAACCGAAAGTAGCGGAATAGTTGGTAGCGCAACTCCCAGAAACCAGTTATGATGGTCATACAAAAAGAAAGAAGGAGGACTCCAAAATGAAACTAAGTCTGATTTCCATCTCCATCGCCATTCTTGTATGGCTCATTCCTGCGGCTGTTGCAGCCTACGTTGTGTATCTGATCATCAAGGCTCTTAAGGCATACACAAAGTCGGCGCCCGTAAGGAAAGAAAAAGAAGAAAACGCAAAGACACTCGGAGAAGTTCTAAAGCAACACCGGATGCGCTGTAAAATGACACAGGAATTTGTGGCAGAAACTTTGGGAGTGAGCAGACAGGCTGTCTCTAAATGGGAGAGCGGTGCTTCTGCTCCGAGTACTACCAATCTGATGGCTCTGGCAAAACTGTTTGGCGTTACAGCGGAAGAGCTTCTGAGAGAAGTGCAGTAACTATTATGGAAGGAAGAGACATACCATGCATGTTTTTACCTGTGAAGACACCCCAAACGGAATACTGACCGGCGTCTACGACGCCTGGGAGATAAAGATTGCGCTGCACTGTGCGCATAACGACATCCAGCTGCTGTGCAGTCCTTCGGACAATTGTGCCCTGTTCTGCGAGTACCATACGGTTGCTCCCTCGGAGGAGAAGGCTGGAAAAGTTGCCTCCACGCTGCAGCGAAAGCTCGGACAGGACTTCTATGAGACGATTCTGACCGCAATTCTTGCAATTGACCTGTCCCCGAAGAAAAAGATGGACAAGGCAGATGCTGTCTATCACACGATCGTTGCGGCTCTTGGCTCTCCCAAAGGAGCACGCGTCTTAGAGCATCTGAGCAATCCGTATATTTACCGGATCTTCGAGCTGTCCCGTGCGACAGCTTCGGAGGCACATCACCTCAAGGGGTTCCTGCGCTTTTCGGAACTGCAGAACGGGGTTCTTTTCTCCACGATCCATCCAAAAAATAATGCCCTGCCAATCTTAGCAGAGCATTTTACCGATCGGTTTCCGCAGGAGAACTTTCTGATTTATGACGAAAATCATCTGCTCGCCGCCGTACACCGCGCCGGGATGCCATATGCAATTGTAGATGCTTCCGATCTCAATGCTGATCTTCTCCGGCGATATTCCGAAAACGAGGAGAAGTTCCGGAAGCTCTGGCTTACTTTCTTTGAAAGTATTGCCATCGAAGCCCGCACAAATCCGGAGCTGCAGGCTCAGAATATCCCGAAGCGCTTCTGGGGCGATACACCGGAATTAAAGCCCCTGCTGTAGTTACCGCACTTTTGTAAACAGCCGCCTCGCATTCGCCTCAGTCACCCGCTCCACTTCCGCTGTGGTGATTCCTTTCAGTTCTGCGATCTTCGCCACCACATACGGAATGTTCGAAGAATCATTCCTCGTTCCGCGATGCGGTTCCGGTGCCATGTATGGGCAGTCTGTCTCTAACAGGATTCGCTCTAATGGAATGGCTTCCACAGTCTCCTTCAGCTTCTTTGCATTTTTGAAGGTGACAACTCCGCCGACACCGATATAATAGCCCATTTTGATAAATTCCTGTGCCATCTCCTTCGAATAGGAGTAGCAGTGGATAACACCCGGGATCTCCTCCGCATGGACGGATTTCATCGTCTCTATGGTGTCTGCTGCCGCATCTCTTGAATGAATGATGACCGGAAGCTGCGCTTCTCTTGCAAGCTCTAACTGTCGTCTGAACCAGTAGCGCTGTGCCTTCTGTACCGCCGGCTCCTTGTCCCAGTAATAGTCCAGACCGATCTCCCCGACTGCAACCGTCTTCGAAAGCTCAGTCTGTTCCTTAAGCCATGCAAATGTCTCTTCATTCAGCCCACTGATATCACTTGGATGCACGCCGACTGCTGCATAGACGAAATCATACTTTGCTGCAAGCTCTAAGGTTGTCTTCGTTGTCTCTATAGATGCCCCGACATTGATAATCCTGCCAATCCCGCGCTCCGGCATGGAACAAATGAGTTCTTCCCTGTCTGTGTCAAAGCTCTCATCGTCATAATGTGCATGTGTTTCAAATATCATCGTTATCCTCTCCTCTGCCTTTCGCCTTTTCCATCTATGGCATTTTCTCCGTAAACTATATCATTCTATTTTGGTGAATTCAATTTATTTCTTACCAGTTCTCTGCTTGCCCGCGTTATCCATGACAAAAACGAACCCGGTAATCTACCGGGTTCTGTCTTTATTCTGTCTTATCCTCAGCTGCTTTTTCCACCATTTCTGCCTTCTTCTTTGCAGCCTTCTTCGCCTTGCGTTTTCGTCGTCTCTTTCCGACCAGAATCACAAGCAGGAGAACCACTGCCGCTCCGCCGCCAATATAGTAAACCGTGTAGTCCGCATCCTTATGTACCAGTGCAAACGATGCGCCGTATGGAAGTTCAGCCACGAGATAGCTTCCGCTCTCTGTCGTCTCTGCCTCCGTCCATGCTGTACTTCCAGCCTCCCTATACCAGATACTGTTCTTTCCGGTTGTGTCGGTCAGATAGAAGTGACCGGTAACGGTCTTGTACTCTTTGTCATGTGTATGCTCAAGCTGCCAGCTGTAAGCATATACGGCATCCTCATCCAGTCCGTCTGTGTCGGATTCCTCCATCTTCATCGTGGTATCCTCATAGAACTTACCGGCGATTAAGAATAACGGCTTGCTGTTTTTTGCACGCTTCTCCCCGGCGATACTCTCCGTCCACTGGGTATACTCTGCTTCCACCGTTTTATTCTCCGTGACCGCTTCCGTGGTGATATTCTCCGGCCAGGATGCATAATAGCCATCTTTTTCCGGAATCTCCGGAAGTTCATCCGCTGAAATACTTCCATTGTAAGCTACCGATCTGTGGGTGATTTCCTCATCATCTGCCTTGAAAGTCACAGTCACTGTATGGAAGCCTTCCGGAATGCCTTCCAGCGTCATAATATCCTCATAGCTTACCTCATCAGCCACACCGGAATAGTTGATGTTATCGATTCCATCCAGTTCCTCATTGACAAACCGGTTTGCCTTCACTTCGCCCTCATCGGACACGGTTCCGGCAATACTTCCGTGTGCTTCGCCGTCTCCTGTGATCGTGGAAGCTGCCACACAGTTGCGGATCGTATAACCGCTTCCGGCAATTCCTCCGGCATAGTCTTTTCCTTCCACATTACAAAGACTGTAGCTGTCCGATACGGCACTGGCACTGTTTCCAACAATGCCTCCCGCATAGCTTCCGGCATCAGAAAGAACGGATCCATATCCCTCACTGCCATAGATCAGACCAAGCTCCTGTAATCCGGTGATTCCTCCGGCACAGTTTTTCTTGGCATTTGCCTCTCCATAATTGATACAACTGATCACTACACAGTTCACGGTGGATCGGAGTGCAATGTTTGTCGTCTTCGTGAGATCCATATCAAATTCCGGATCCACATCGTATTCGATGTTCATCGTTCCCACGATACCGCCTACGTTTAGGTCTCCCTTCACTGCGCCACGGTTAGTACTGTCGGAAATCACACCATCCGTATCCCTTGCCGTGCTGACGGAAGAGATATCCTCAATATAATCCTCGGACCCAGTAACCACGGACATCGTATCGCTGACATTGCTCTGGATATTGCTGATCTGCTTCGTGATATTATTCACATTGTTGCTCACAGACTGGATTCCATTATCTACTGTCTCTATCAGCTTATCAATATCTCCGTTTGTATCTTTTGCTTTCAGCTGGTCAGAGATATCATTGACAAAATCATCCGCCGACTCGCTGGAATTGGACATTGTTCCCCTTATATTGGTAAGGTTATTATTGATAATGTCCCATTGCTCCGAAAGCTGGTCATTTTTATCCTTGTCCCAGGCATTACCGTTCTTCTCAATCTCATCCATCTTATTCAAGGCATCGTTGATATGATCCAGATACTCCTGTGCCTCCGGATTATTATCACCAATCGAATTGGACAGATCATCCAGAGATCCAGCCAGGTCCTTCCTTGAAGTCTTATACTCCTCCGAAATGCTGGTCATATAATTTTTCGCCTCTGACGAGGTGGAACTAAGCGTTGTGGACATGCTGCTCAGCGAATTGTTGATCGCCTTCACAGAGTTCTGCACAGAATCAACTCTGTCCTCGAGATATTCAGACTCGATATACGGCTCTGCCTGACCAACGATTCCCCCGACATCTTTTCGCCCGTAGATGGCTCCCTCATTCGTACAATTGAGAATCTTGCCACTCTGGCGTCCTGCGATTCCTCCGACATTGTAACCTGTATGGTCAAAACCAATCGTTCCCTGGTTCGCGCAGTCGGTGATAATACCGGAAGATACCCCTGCAATTCCACCCATATCATTACGGTCTATCACACGTTTTGTGATATTCAGTGTTCCGATGTCCACACCACCGAGATCCATAGTCGTGTTCAGTTCTTCCGTATTTACACTGCTCTCCGACGTACAGCCGGAGACAAGTCCCTGGTTATTTCCAACAATACCGCCCGTCTCATCCGTTGCAGTGATTGTCACAGCACTGGTGCAATTTACGATCTTGCCCGAGTTCTCATTGACACCGGCAATTCCGCCTACTGCTGCCTTTCCGTCAATCGTTCCGGTAAAAGAGCATCCATTTACTGTTCCATAATTTACACCAACCACACCACCGATGTTCTCACAGCTTCCATCTGCATGTACCTTACCGGAAAGCTTTAAGTGATTGACAACCGCATTTTTCCCAAGATAACGGAAAAAACCGTAATCCGATCCGGTCGCGCTCACATTCACATGGCTGATCACATGTTCGTCCCCTTCAAAGGTACCGGAAAAATAGGCGATCCCTGTAAAGTCCAGACTGGAAATATCAATATCCGCCACAAGCCTTACGGTCTTCCCGACGCTCCAGCTGTCGTACTGGCAGTTCTTCAAAAGCTCCTGAAAGCCCTGCACATCCTGAATCTCGATTTCCTCTGTCTGGCTTTCCGCGCTCTCTGTACCTGTGGTCTGTTCTTCCTTCGTCTCCCCGGACGTTGCCGCTGTCACGAGGAGTGGCTGATTTGCCGTCGCAGAAAGCATCAGTGCCATGGAAAAGCCGATCGCCGCGCTTATTTTTCTGTATTTTTTCATGACTCCTTATCCTCCCGCTGTTTTCTGAATTTTTTCTTTTTCTTCTTCTCTTTCTTCTCATCGGATGCTTCTGACTCCTGCGTCTCGCTGTTCTCCACATCGATCACATCCACATCCGTTTCGTCTGACGGCGTATCCACACCCGGAAGCAAAGGTTTTCCCGTCTCATCATGTACGATCTCGCCCTGGCGTCCCGGGATCACAGAATCTACGGATACCTTCATCTGACCCTGGAACACACCCTGGATGTCCGCATCAATCTCACCCTGTACATATCCACGCACATGTCCGGTCACTCGCACTTTTCCCGCAACTTCTTTCTGTGGTCTTGATAAGTTCATGGTCAAAGCAGTCTTTTCAATAATAAAATCACCAAGCAGCAGAATCTGCGGCAGTACCAGCAGAACGAGCATAATGGAAATTAAGGTACCACGTCCCAAAGCCACACCAATGGATGCAACCGTCGCATCGGATGCGATCTCACCGATTAAGAATCCGGCACAGGTTAAGATAGATCCAGATGTAAAAATCGTCGGGAACGCCTGATTTAAGGATTCTACCATGGCATCCTTGATCGGCAGTTGCTGCTTCAGCTGCATATAACGGCTCGAGATAACGATCGCATAGTCAATCGTAGCACCCATCTGGATCGCCGATACGATCAGGTAAGCGATGAAGAATACTGTTTGTCCCTGCAATACCGGAACTGTGAAGTTGATCCAGATACTTCCCTGGATCGTGAGTACCAGGAGGATTGGCAATCCCGCTGACTGGAACGTAAAAAACAGAATGATGACAACGAATAACGCGGTCAGCACGCTGATAATAATATTGTCCGAAGCAAAGGAAGATTCCAGATCATGGTCACTCGTGGAGTTACCGACCAACACCACTTTATTCTTATCATAATACTTCGTCGCGATTCCACGGATCTCTTCAAGCGCATCGTACGTCTCCTGTCCTTCCACTGGAAGGGATAAATCTAATACAAAGCGGGAATACTCATCTCCCTGTAACTGAAGCTGTGCATCGTGTAAAGTGTCATACAGTGTGGTCAGCTTCTCATCAAGATCCTTGTCTAACGTCACATACCCTTCCTCATACTGATTATACAGAAACAGGAACATATCAATGATCGGAACTTCATAATCGTCAATGCCGGTGAACACCGGTCCGTACTGCTCTTCATGATAGGCGTATGCAGTATACAGAACCTGTACAATCTCCACATCGAGATCCGTCAGCTCCGCAAACTGCCGCGGATTCAGCTTGTCCGTCAGTATGTAGTCATCATTAATGGATACGTTGGCAAGTCCTAATACCGAGTTGACATAATCCAGGTTTTCAAGCTTCTTTAAAATCTTTGCCTCAGACTCATAATTTCCCTTTGGAACCATCACAACAAGCTGGTTGCTTGCCCCGAAGGTATCCTCAATCTTCTCTGACGCTATCTTTGACTCACTCTTCTTCGCGCTCACGATCGAACTTGTATCATAGATATACTGACAGTGGTTCGATTCCCATGCTGCAAAAATAAGGAATATAATAAAAAGCGGCGGAATCATATATTTCGTCTTATTGGCAAACTTACCGATAAACGTGATCTTCGGCACATAGCATTTATGGTGGGTCTTATCAATTCCCTTTGCAAAAATAAGAAGGACTCCCGGCATCAGGAAGAAAACGGAAATCAAGCTGATGATGATCGCTTTTACAAGGATAATACCCATATCATATCCGAGACGGAACTGCATGAACATCATGGCAACCATACCGGATACCGTTGTCAGTGAGGAGGAACTGATCTCCGGAATTGCCTTCGACAACGCTACCTTGACTGCTTCCTCCGCATCCATCGTCTCGTGTTCCTCCATAAAACGGTCACACAGGATGATCGCATAGTCGATCGCCAACGCCAGCTGTAAGACAATGGCAATGGAGTTGGTGATGGAAGAAATCGTTCCAAACCAGAAGTTCGTTCCCTTATTTAAAATTGCCGCCACACCGAATGTAATCAGAAGTACCGGGATTTGCAAATATGCTTTTGTCGACAAAAGTAATACCGTTACAATAATGACAACTGCCAGCACCAGAATCACGTTCATATCCTTTGCCAGAGCCGCAGAGTCACGTTCCTCCTGTCCGACCTCCGATGAAATATAAACATCATAGTCTGTAAGCACATCTTTCGCATCTTCTAATGCATCCTTGCTGACCTGCTCATCCTCGGTTCCTTCGAACGTGACGTCAAACAGTGCCTCCGTTCCGGTGAAATGGTCGGAGGAATCATCGAATTCAACCTGCTTGATTCCCTCCACGTCCTCTAACCTGTCCACTAGCACCTCTGCCTGGTCATAGGTAATATTCGATACCATAATCTTGGCAAAACCGTAGGTTGTAAACTGTTCCTCCATCAGGGAAAGTCCTCTTCTTGTCTCGCTGTCCGCAGGTAAATAAGACGTGATGTCCTGATTTACCTGCACCTTATTTGCAGACAATACGCTGTAAATAATGGCAAGGACGAAAAGAATCTCGATCGCTTTCCGCTTGTTGACGATAAACGTCGCAACGGTCAGCCAGAAATTCCCTTTTTCCTTCTTTTCTTTCTCTTCCATGCTCGTTCCTCTCTTATATTTTTTCTATTTCCATATGCAATGCTTTCACAGTGCACTATTATAAAGGTGTCTGCCCTGTTGTTCAATAGACATCTGCTGGCATTTGTATTTTTAGATTTTTTTAATAATTTCCGATGGAAGACATCCAAAATATGCCTGAAAATTCCGGTAAAACTGTGCACGGCTCAGATACCCGACCTTTTCCGCCACCGCAGACACGGAAAAGTCCGTCTCCTCCAGCAGGCGTTTTGCCTCCTTCATGCACACATCCCGGTTATAATCCCGGATCTGCCAGCCCACATGGTCTGTAAAAATCTTTGCCAGATGGTTCCTGTTATAATGAAACTGCTCTGTCAGCTCCTCCATCGTCACTTTCCGCTTCACATCATCCAGATAAAGCTTGATCTGTTCTGCCAGATCCTCATCCAGCAGGACGTTCTCCCGCTCCGTGTGCCACTCATAGAGGCACGGATTTCCAAGTCCATCCAGCAGTCTTTTCAAAAGCCCCGGTACAACCAGATCGTAACCGACCGCCTTCTTCCTCATCTCATCGTGCAGCTGGTAAAGAAGTGCCCGCACATCCTCTTTCCTGCTGATGGAAATATTGTCTGTCCCTTCCGCAGCCTGCAATGTACCATTCTCGTTTTTCCCACGGAAAACGGTATATTCCATATCTGTATACGCTGTATCATAGCAGCTCTTATAGGAAAGGAACTCTTTCAGCTCCCGCAAAAGCCCATATTGCGCCAGATATTCCCTGGACACTGTCACCACGATTGCGATCAGGTTCTTTGTATCCGCGATCATATTTTTACAGTTCGGGTTCATTAACAGGACGTCATATTGCGTGAAAGGGCAGCATTCCTCCCCGATTCTCGCCGTATAGGAGCCGTTTGCAACAAAAATCAGCTCAAATCCGGCATGCTTCTGCTGGATCGTATCCTCCTGCCAGTTCTCCGGCAGCCTGACATGGAGCAATCCCGCATTCACCCCGTCCGCATGCGACACGATCACCTCATTTTCCACGGTCATGTTCAGAATCTTCGAGCTTAACCCGTGGACGTTCGGTTCCGAATATTCGGCAGACAGGGAATATTCAATATAACGCTCCCTCAGATGGGTAGATTCCCCATCAACCTGAATCCTTCTGTTTTCTGTTTTTTCTTTCTGTTTTCTCTGCCCCATGGGATCCCCTTCCTGTATGTTCTGCTTCCATTATACAATGCAATAAGAAACACTTTCAAGCATAGTCCGTGCAAAAACGTACACTTTTCTTTTTTCTGTCCTCTATAATGCACTTATCACAACTGATCGTATTTCAGTACAAGAAGGAGAAAACGAAAACGACTAAACTTCACAACAAAAAAGGAAAACGTTCCCCATTATTCTACGCTGTATGGGCTTCCCCTGGAATCGGTGTTGCCGCAAATGCACAGACTTACTATTTTAAATATGTTATCGGAGATATTTCCGCCATGACCATCGTTGCACTTGTTTCCATCGTCGGACCATTCTCCATCGCAGCATTCCCGGCTCTTTCCAAAAAAATGGGCATGCGCAACTTAATGGCTGCCGCACTCATCCTCGGTGCAGTCGGAAGGGCACTGCCTTTCTTCCAGCCGACAAATATGGTATTCTTAATTATCGGATCCCTGTTCAATGCGGTTTCCTATATGCCATTGCAGCACTTGCACTCCGCAAATTCGACCTTGAGAAACATTTACCAGAAATCCAGGCGGAACTGAAA